>NZ_JBIWHY010000021.1:0-77331 GCF_044764345.1 Bacillus sp. NPDC094106
AAATACTATTCAAATTCAGTTTCAAAACTCATTAACAAAAATAAAAGCTCCTAACATATTAGTCATATATAATATGTTAGGAGCTTGATATTTTAGGTTTTTTGTGGATTTAGGTCTTGATAACGTACGCTAAGACAGTTTCTAAAAGTGAAATCTCATCTTTGCTACTGTAAAAAACAACTAGCCCCTCTTGTGGGGGCTAGTTGACGCAAAATTCGTTATTGAAAGTTGATTAATATCAGCTTATTCGTCTTAGAGGTACCGTCAGGAAAATGCGGATTTATAACGCTAAGCCCGTTTTCCTGACGGTACCCCTTTATGCAGTTTTAATTAATCCCATTCATCAGATTTTTGAAATCTTATTCTATCCTTATTTGTTGGAATTCCATTATTTACTTTTTCCCATATGCCATTTTTAAATATTTCGTATTGTTCAAAAGCAAAAGGTAATCCTTTTGCAGTAGCTATATCACTACTATCCATAAGTTGAAAATGCAAATGCGGAGCAAAGGAGTTACCTGAATGACCAACTCTACCAATAACTTCACCTTTTTTTACACGCTGACCAACTGAAACCTGAATTGAGCCTGTTTGAAGATGGACTAATCCAGCATATACATTTTCAGCACATTCTATAATGATGTAGTTGCCAGCAACTGATTGTATGTCATCTTTCTTCGGGTCGAAATAATGAGCATTTTTATAAGCGTTAGACATATCTGAAAGCAATTTTGTTCGTGTACGTTCTTTATAACCATCCTCTGCTTGGACAATGATCCCGTCGCAAGGAGCATATACTTCTTGCCCCCAACAGTAATATTCATCTAAGGGAACCCCCAAAAGTAGATATTGCGCTAGACTAACGCGATAGGCGGGCCAGCCTTTTCTTTCCCAATCCACTTGTATAAAGTCATAAGCGTACCTTGATCCAAATTTGTTTGTGCCGTGACTCGGAATTTTTGTCCCTGGAGTGTTAGGAGAGTGCCATTCTCCTCTCAATGGAAACTCTACGATTATTGGCTTACGCACATCAATCATCTCATATCCCTCCTGCGTCGATTCTTTACCTGCATTATTGAAAATGACTAGTGCCACAAGGGTAAGTGCCAGTACGATACTGATAAGTACTGGCATACGTTTTTTTCGTGTTAAACGCACATTTCCCAACTCCTTATTGGGGTAATCGTCAGAAAAATGAGCTTAGCATTGTAAATCCGCATTTTCTTGACGCTACCCCTCTTATAAGTTAAATCGAGAATAATTTCAGTTCCTTTTGTATTAACTTCTTGACTTATAAATCTTGTCCGCTCTATTTACGCTAAGGAATGTCAGAATGGTTGTAAGCACAACAAGGACTACCCAATATCCGATTTCTTTTACAGCCAAAACAGCTGATATTATTGCAAACAATATTGCAATTGTGAAACCTAAGATGGTTCTGAAATTCTTTAACACTGCCCAATTCATTCCCTCTCCTTGTTTTCCTAATTATACCATTTAAGAGAATG
Source organism: Bacillus sp. NPDC094106 (assembly GCF_044764345.1). Classification (NCBI taxonomy): domain Bacteria; kingdom Bacillati; phylum Bacillota; class Bacilli; order Caryophanales; family Bacillaceae; genus Bacillus; species Bacillus sp. NPDC094106. Next base: position 1,509 of record NZ_JBIWHY010000021.1, read on the forward strand.
ATTTGTTATGATTTGTGAATGTATATTCTATTCATATCAAGTCGACATAATGTCTCATTATCAGCAGTAACCAAATCTCAGAAAGCCACTCATACCAATAGTTTTCTAGCTTTCCGTTCTCTTCTCCGTATACAAGATTTAATACATCCCTGTCACAACAGCATTTGGCAGTTCAAACCGTTCTCGTAGCCTGCATGAAATCCTACATATTCTTAGCGTATAATTTCCGCGTTTTATCAGCAGGACCCCCTGCCCATCAACTTAAGAATGGAAACAAACTGAACTTTCGTTTTCGCTTTACAAATTCGAGTTCTCTTGCAAGTTCTTCTAAAAATACAGGTGTAACATATCGTTGTAATTCTTCCGCAAATGGTTGTAGTTCATCTTGAATCGAGAGATTCATATAAAAATGACTTAAATAGACTAAACTAAGAAGAGGATATTATGTTCAATATATGAGCATATATCCTCTTTTCTTATACATATTAGATTAGTTATACAGATATTGAAAATATAGTTAAATGTGTATATAATATTCCGAAAAATTTGTATAATTTAGGTGGCGGACGTAGCCCATAGCGGGAGGCGTAGTGAGGTCTTTAGACCAATCGTTAATATTTTTTAGGGGTGAAGTGCTATGAGGGTACAAGAGGTTCTCATAGAGAATAACAACAAAAGATACATATTACTGGATCAAGAAGGATTCCCTGTAATGCCAGTTATGAAATATATAAAGTATTTAGATAAGACAGGAAAAAGGCCTAATACTCAAAAAACATATTGTTATTCCTTAAAACATTTTTATACCTACTTAGAAGAAACAAATAAAGATTACAAGTTTATTAGATTAGAAGATTTAGTTGACTTTGTAGGGTGGTTAAGAAGCCCCTATCAGAGTTCAAATGTCACTCCTTTTCAACAAAAGAAAGCAAAGCGAACGGAAAAAACAATTAACCATACAATTACCGTTATAGCAAACTTCTATGGCTACCTCTACCGAAATGAAGAAGTACAAAATGACATGATGGGGAAGTTAATGAAGCAAGTATTTACAGGAGGACACTCGCGTTACAAAAGTTTCTTACATCATGTTAATAAGGACAAGCCATCAATCAGAAACATATTGAAGTTAAAAGAACCACGCAAAAGAGTAGAAACACTCACAAAAGAACAAGTACAAAAAGTATTACAAGCAACTACTAATATACGAGATAAGTTCTTAATTCAATTGTTATTTGAAACAGGATTGCGTATTGGAGAAGCTCTCTCTCTTTTCATGGAGGATTTTATTTATGACCATCAAAAAGGTCATCGGATTCGTTTAGTAGAACGAGGGGAATTAGAAAACGGTGCGATGTTAAAAACAGGAGAACGTGAAATTTATGTATCACCATCCTTAATGGATTTATATGATGATTACTTGTATGAAGTGCTTGATGAATTAGAATTGGATTCAAACTTTGTTTTTGTAAAACTGAGAGGAAAAGATGTGGGAAAACCAATGGAATATTGGAACGTTGAGTCTCTATTTAAGCGTTTAAAAAAGAAAACAGAGATAAGCCTACATCCTCACCTATTTCGTCATACACACGCTACAATGTTCTACCAGAAAACAAAGGATATTAAGCAAGTACAAGAACGATTAGGACATTCTCAAATTCAAACAACGATGAATCTATACCTACATCCTTCGGATGAAGATATTCGAGAAGATTGGAATAAAGCACAATCCGAATTTAACCTAAAGAAAAAAAACTGAAAGGAATTACTGTATGAAGCAAATCAAGAAGGTTCAGGTAGAAGAAATAGGCTTTCATGAAGGCTTACAAAGAGAACTTTCAACATATCCTGAAAAAACAGTATATGAAGATAGTTCTGTTTCAATTGAACAAGTAAACAATCCCTATTTCTTAGTTAATGACACATGGAATATAAACGTTGTAGGTGGAATTAGGCAGTTCGAAGAAGTGGTAGCACACTATAATAATTCCAGTAAAAATATTTACTTTCGACTTAATAATCCTTCAATTTAGAAGTGAAATATGTGTATTATCAGCAATTGTTTAATGATTTCTGGACAATCCAGAATATATTTAGCTCTCAAAGTCCATTAAAAAGAATGATAGAGTTCATAAACGAAAAATACCCCAAAATATCATCCTTTTTGAATTTGGATATTGAAAAAGCAGAACGGGAATATGTCTTTTGGTTGAATAAAAAGGGAATCAAAACTTATTTCACTAAAAAACATGAAGATTGTAAAGATAGTTATATAAAAACCGCAATAGCAAGCTTTTTAAGAATCGTTTATACTACATTAATCCAATTCACTGATAAGAGAGATGAATGGGAAAAAGACAAGTGGGATATTCGTAATTTACATGATAAATATGGTATTGACTACAATAAAAGCACAAATCTCTACAAACTTGATTTCTCAAAGATTGATGAAATGGTTCGTGAACAAGTTAAAAAATATTTTAAGCAACGATTGGTCAGTAAAAACAGATTTTCTACGGGGACAGCACAGAGTTATCTAAAACATATACCAGGTTTTTTTAAGTTTATATTTTCATTGGAAACAACATGGAAAGACTTAAAGCCTCTAACAAGAGCACATATTGAGAAGTACATCGAACATTTACATGAATACGCTAAAAATAATTTAAAAAAACGTAACGCTCACCCTGCAAGTTATGTTATGCGATCGCTGTCTTTTCTACAAAAATTCCTGGAAGACATTCAAGGGTATGGGTACGATATGGCTCCCGAAGCTAATGTACGATTATTAATTTTTCCTGAAGATAAACCAAAGCTAAGAAAAAAGTCAATTGAACAAATTGACTATATTCCCGACTATGTATTAGAGCAACTCTTTACTCATATTGATCACTTGCATAAAGAAGTTGTTCCTATCGTTTGGATTGCGTTTAAAACAGGACTTAGAATTTCTGATGTATTAGGTTTAACCTCTGATTGTTTAGTAAAACTAAATGGTCAATACTCCATTGAAACCGATATTGAGAAAACATATGTAAAAGGGCATCGAATTCCGATTGACAATGACTTAGCAGATATTCTTGCAGTTCTTATCGAGAAATCAAAAGAACTTAGCAATCAAGACAACAATCCCGAAGGGTATATTTTCGTTCGTTATCGTGGCCGACGGAAAGGAAAACCTTTTGGACAAAGCTTTCTAGGGAAAAAATTAAATATATTAGCAAATAAAAAAAACATCACTGACGAAAACGGAAATATTTTCCGTTTTAAATCCCACCAGTTCCGACATACTTATGCAGTAAAGATGTTGAACGGTGGTGCGGATATTCTTACGGTACAAGAGTTATTAGCACACTCATCCCCTGAAATGACAGTAAGATATGCCAAGCTATTAGATGATACGAAAAGAAAAGCCTTTGAATCGGTAATAAAGCAAGGTGTTTTTAGTTTTGACTTAAACGGTGAAGTACAAGAAATTAAATCAGGAGAAGATATTCCAGCAGACATATTGGATGCCTTATGGCAAGACCATAAGCTAAATGCGATGGATAACCCTTATGGAACGTGTCACGCCCGTCTGAATGGAAATTGCCCTCATATGGAAGCACCACCTTGCCTAACTTGTGGTGACAATCAAACGCCATGTAAAGACCTAGCAGTAGGTTTTTCGGAATTAGATAAGGAAAAATATGAACTTCACATTAAAACAACCATAAAAGCTATAGAAATAGCAAAACAAAGGGGGCGAGAAGATATAGCCGAGAAAAACGAAAAAAATTTACAACGTTATCAAAACATTTTCAATACCCTACAAGAAGGAAATATTATATTTGGTAGACAAGCTCGGATGAAGAGAAAGTTAGGTGTTAAACATGTCTGAATATGACCGTTCTGCACATTTGAAAGCGATTCATGCCAAACGAAAAGCAAATACCCTTCAGCGAGTAGATGAAGCTATTAAAAGGCTTTTAAAAGCGAATAAAAAAATTAATTTTAACAGTGTATCCAATGAAGCAGATGTATCAAAAGCAACGCTTTATAACAACAAGGGCTTTCGTTCGAGAATTGAAACATTACGAAATCAACAGTCACAAGTGCCTGCACCGAAACAAGTAAAGCGAGAAATGAATGAAAGTAACAAGGATGCCCTGATCGCTTCCCTGAAAAGGAAAAATAAGAAATTGGAAGATGAAAACAAGCAATTAAGAGAGCAACTGAAAGTAGCTTATGCAGACGTATATAAGAAGTTATAGTCAATAGGAGAACGTTGTTCTCCTTCTTCAACAATCGGGCCAGATTGTTGAATAACAGTCTTTTAAGAAATGTTATCTAACGACGCTTGTGCAAAAATAATATTGTTGTTTAATTTACAATAAAGTCATTTGAAAAATAATATTAGTTGTTTAAAAATCCTTATTCCACGAACGGAGCAGGTTAGTGGAAGCAATAGTAATTAGGTTTGACAGGGAAAATTGTCGATGATATTAAAAAAGACACCGAAGTGTCTTATGTTTTTCAAATTAAGCATACCGATAAATTGAAATTTAATTACTTAACATTATGCTTATCTTGGGAGCGAGGTATTTTATCGGTGAGTGTATACAAACCATGTAATGCTTGCTGTTAATAATGCTGACGAAATCAAAGCTGTAAGAACACTATATGTTCGCCAAATAAGTATCGTTGACCAATCGAAAGCACAGCACAGTATACCCAGGGCAATCGTAGCGATCAGGAAAATAACTGTTACGATTATTCTCTTTTTTGTCATTGGCTGCCGCTCATTCGTTTTCCTTCTGCGTAATCCTAAGAGAAATAGCAAAACGGCCAATAGGCAAAGAATAATTGTGATAGACGACAAAATAATATCCAAAAGCTGTGTGCCGCTTATTTCATATGACTGAGTTAGATTGCCGTCTAATATATCTTTAACTTTTAGTACCAGATTTGTATTGGTATTTGCGCCGTTGCTCAGCAAGCAGACGGCTGTTCGTTCATTTAGCAGTATGGCTACTTCGGTTCTGAAATTTGGATTACCCCCAGTGTGTTCTATAATCGTTTGGTCGGCGTTTACCGACCAGCCTGCCGCATAATACATATCGTTGACAGCCGAAACAGACATATCACCCCTATGTGATTTTTCGATAACCGTGTGAAATATTTCGGGTATGTCCTGCACGATACCCATCTGTATGCCCATCCAACGCGCCATATCTTTTGTATTAGAAATGATGTAGGCTGCGGGTTTATTCCCAGCATAATCCGGAGCTTTAAATGGAGTTGTCATAAAAAAGGAAGAACGATAGCCCTGTGCCAACTGTCCAGTGGCTTGAGCATCTTCTTTATAAACATACGTCTGGTGAAGACCTAACGGCTGAAATACCTGTTCCCTCATAAAGTCTTCATAGCTTTGTCGCGACACAATCTCAATAACCAAACCCAATACGTCATAATTAACGGTTCCATAGTTATACTGTTCACCGGGAGGGAACGCCAATTCAGCATCCACGAGCATTTCCACAGTCTTTTGCAACATATCCGGTGTATTGCCTTGTGGAATATTTTGAATATGCCTAATATTTGTTAGACCACTGGTATGGTGAAGAAAGTTATTTAGTGTAAGGCTTTGCATATCAACAGGTTTCCCTTGATACTTTAACGTAAACCAAGGTAAATATTTTTGGACAGGGTCAGTCATTGAAAGCAGCCCTTGCTCTTCCAACAGCATAATACCCATACCAGTAAAAGCTTTACTGACCGAGGCTAACTCATAGAGTGTATTTTCACTTGCAGACAACCCCTTTTCACGGTCAGCATACCCTGAAGAAAAGTAGAACACTTCATCATCAGCAAGTATTGAGATTGACATTCCCGGCACACCTGATATACGAGAGGCATCATCTAGCAACGCTTGTATTGCCGCAGATTTCGAATCAGACAACGCATAACTTTGTGTTGCGAATCCTGAGAATAATATAAATATCGTTAATACAAAAACAATAATCTTTTTCATAAACTCTCCTTTTTGAAAAATTATAATAGAATAATATAAATAACCTACTTTTACAACTACTAAACTAAATTTTAATTTATCTTTCTATTCACCTATATAATATCAAGTAATTGTGAAGAGTTACACTTAACGAACAGATGCGTTAGTTCAATAAGAAAAACGATCTTCAACAATCGGGCGCGATTGTGGAAGAAGAAAGGAGATTACATATTAGTCATATAAAATATGTAATCTCCTTTAATTTATTTATCTTTTTTTAATTTAGGTCTTGATAATAAAAATATCCTTACTATTATCTTTTTATCTAAATTGCACTAAAAAAGTATTGTTTTAGGATACAATAGGGTCAAAAGTTACAATATTAAAACAGTCCAGATCATTGATATTCTAATAAATGGACATTCCATTTTTAAAAGATGTTTGATTAAAACCCACTTAGAATTTCTTAATTAAAGGAGATAAAATATCGCAGCTTTTTTATAAATACCGTGACTTTATTTAAAAGCGACATTAAAAAGAATAACGTTTTTTTGTACTTAGGGGTAGTGAAAATTCTCAAGTTGATGGGCATGTGGTGAAATCCCTCTTTCACTACATCAGCTATTTTTGCCAAAATACCAGGAAGCAATTGCTAAAAATGAAACTGCAAATACACAAATTTTAGAAACCATTTTCCAAACAATACAGTCATACATGGCACTCGTTTTTTTATGATTTACGATTTTCTTTTAACCAATTTATAATAACTTCGAACATAGCAGTATCATACCGCTGTTCTATATTTACTTTCCTTTCACGCAAATCTTTCATTATTTTCATTTCATTTGTTACCACATTTTTTGCCTCTTGCCTCTTCCAAACAAATAATAGTCATGATTCATTCCCCTTTTGCTATCCAATATTTCGCTGTTTCTCACTTCTTTCCCGCACTTGTCTCCATAATACAATTGAAGCAATAGCAAGCATAATTGTTGTAATTACACTTCCCTCAATTCCGAATGTTCCTCCATGTAATGCATCTGACCCACTCGTTACTGATTTAAAGAGTGGTGTAGAGAATACGGTTGTACCACTTACTGCAAAACCATATACATTGTATTGAGCCCAATTCCATATAGAATGCCAAGCACATATTCCCCAAAGGCTATTCTCTTTTAGTACATAAAAAGCCGCAAATACACCAACTAGTATGATATTTGCTATAGAAAGGACTGTAATTCCAGGATTAAGCAAATGAAGAAACCCAAATAAAAAAGAAGTAACAACAACACCAATCCATATTCGACTTCTTACAGATATAACTGGAAATAACCAACCCCGTACAACAATTTCTTCTGTGGCACCTTGCACTAAAAATGCTATTAAAGAACCTAATATCCCCAGTATAACTGTCGGGGTCATATGCTGCATTTGCAACTGTACAACTCCTGTTATAACAAGTAATAATACCGGCACTGATATGAATATAAACCCTATTAAAGCCCCTTTTACATACTTTCTTAAAAATTGTTCTTTCCAAAAGCCTATTGAAGAGAACGGTCTTTTTTCTATAAACCGAACCCATAAAAATACAATTAAAATTGTTCCCCCAAATGTTAAGATCATCCTTACATTATCATAAATCCCTTTCATAAAAGTCGTTTCTGCTTTCGGCAAAAATAACATTAACAACATAAACAACTCACCGAGAGTTAAAAATATAACCGATAATATTACTGCAAGAATTGGGTGCACTTTCTTTCGACCTAACTTTGCTGCTTCAATAATTTTGAATTGATTATTACTCAAGACTTTTACCTCCTCGTGTTATTTATTTTAAATTACATCCACTTTTTTCCATGACATTTCAATTTTACCATCTCAATGTTTTTCATGCACCCATATGTAATCTTAATAGTTGTTTTTATAGATATTATGATTAATTTCATCTATAAAGATTTAATATACATACAAGAAATTATCCGCATAATTTCTCCTTAGGAATAATATATAAATATAAAAAATCCTTTTGTACCTTTTCAGAAAAACTAATCATATAAAAATACAATTAACAATTCATAACAATCGCTTTTTTGAACAAGGAACTTCCTATTTGTTCCACATCTCTTCCAGCACTTGCTATTTCTCACCATTTGTTGTAAGATAGGAATTAAGGTCAAATTCACAAAGACTTTACTTTGCATATTATCAAGCATCAATTAGGGATCATAAGTATTCCTCATGGGTTTTTGATAATATGTGAATTTTTATTTACGTTCAAATAAGACCGATCATATTGTAATTTATTTTTATTATTTTTAGGAGGCACTTACCATGACATTAACAGGTAAAGTAAAATGGTTTAACAGCGAAAAAGGTTTCGGTTTCATCGAAGTTGAAGACGGTAACGATGTATTCGTTCACTTCTCAGCTATCACTGGTGAAGGTTTCAAATCTCTTGACGAAGGTCAAGAAGTTAGCTTCGAAGTTGAAGATGGCAACCGCGGACCTCAAGCTAAAAACGTTGTAAAGCTATAATTTAAACATTAAAAAGGTTGTTACCATCGCACGGTTAACAACCTTTTTAATATATAATTAAATTTTTTACATAAAAGGAGTGGTCACATGTATCGCAATCGAAAGAACGATGTAGCAGAAGTACCACCAGAACAAACCCCTGTTTGGGAATGTGAATCAGAGGATTGTTTAGGATGGATGAGAAAGAACTTTTCATTTGAAGAAGAGCCAAAATGCCCTTTATGTAAAAGTAACATGAAAAGCGGAGAACGTTTATTACCTAAATTAGGTTAATATTTACATTGCCCCTCTTAACTTTTGATAAGAGGGGTTCTTTATTGTTCATTTTTTCAAATTCAATTAGATGTTCATTGAACAACAGGAGAAATCAACAAAATAAGTCTTATCTTCAAGAATAATAAATAACCTATACTTTGTTACTGTCTTATCTTCCCTATAAAAAACACGCATTTCCTCACATGAATTCCAGTAAGAATTGCCTGTTTTTTTATGAGACTTCCTTTTATATGTTACAATCTTCTATCCAGTCAGTTCGTATAATAGAATAAACAAGAGCATCATGTTGCTGATCACCTTGATAAATATATCCTCGTAATAGCCCTTCTTTTTGAAATCCTATTTTAGATAACATCTTACAAGAAGTTACATTTTCAGGGTATGTAATTGCTCCTATTCTAAATAAACCTAACTCCCTGAAACTATACGTAATGATTTCTTGAGCAGCTTCTAATGCATAGCCCTTTCCCCAATAGGAAGGATGTAAATCATATCCAATCTCAGATCGTTTACTCCAAAGTTGTAAATTATTTAATCCAATCGTTCCAATTAAGGCATTTGTTTCTTTTAAGACAATCCCCCAACGTATTGCACGTTTCTCAAAATAATTTTTTGAAAAAGATTCAATCATACGTGAAGCTTGACCAAACTCTGTAAAAGAATTCATTCCATAATAACGCGTTACTTCTTCAAGTGAAAAGATTTCATATATTTGTTGGCAATACGATTGATCAATTTCAACTAATCGTAAACGCTCTGTTTCGAAAACAGGAAATGCCATCGAATCCCTCCTTTCTATCTATTGATTTATTATAGCAGAAAAATCACCTTACTTATGATGCTACTGACACATTTAAAAATTTCAGTCTCTTGTCACGTAATCGTTGGTCTAAACTAAGGAGTATGAGCAATCAAATTTACTTAGTTTTCTTTATCTTGTTAAATAGTTTTATTAGTCATATATCACTGAATCAAATATTTTTAACACTAACTGGAAAGGCAGTTCCAAATAAAACTCCAATGTTTATTACTTTAATAATAACTGCAATTCTTATCACGTTCATAATTGGATTCCTATTATTAGGATCATGGAAATTGGAACAAACAAAAACGTGAATGGAATCAAAAAGAGATACTTGTTTTATTAAGCATCTCTTTTAAAATAATGATATTAAATTACTTACATGCCACTAATGCCCAATGACAAGGTGCTGTTTGTCTCCAGTTTACACTTGAGAATCCACTTACCCTTAACAGCGCATCGAGTTCATGAACAATTGGATAATCTTCCGTAGGATCCCATCTTTTTCTGATTCGTACTTTTGCATCTTCCATCGCATATTTAGAAGCAAATATAATATCTAAAAGAAGAAATTTCCCATCAGGTTTTAGTATCCGGTATACTTCCTTACACGCTTGTTCCCTTTCTACTGGTAATACCTCATGAAAACAAAAACTCGAAATGACTGCATCAAATGTTTCATTTTCTTTATTGGTATCAGTGAATGTTCCAATATTTAATTGATACTGAGGATATTTCACATTACACTGTTCTAACATTTTTTCGGACAAATCGATTCCAAATACATGACTATCATTAACACTTATTAATGATGCAAATGCTCCTGTACCAATTCCAATATCAATAATTTTCTGCTGCTCATTTATATGAATCATTTCCGTTGCTTCACATAAACTATGATTATATCCATATAATGGACCATCTGCTTCCTTTACATTTTCATCATAAGTTTTTGCCCAATCATCAAATAATTTTTGTGTCGTTTCAAACGTACGTAACAATTGAAGTTCCTCCCTTTATCCATCTATTACCTTGATTTCCAATATGAATGTATGTTTTAAATTTAGCATTCGTATCACTCGAATCTTTATATACTAATTTAAATATTCAATCTATTCACTCTAAATCACTCTAAACATCAATGTACCATTGGATATTTATGTTAAAATATTAACAAGTACTATATCGCTATTGGGTATATTGATAGTTCTTATATATAAGTACAAATTGAAAAATCGACATAAAACCTTTCTTTTTAAGTGGGAGAGAGCATCTGGCCATGCATAGAAACGGTCAGGGCCTTTTCCTGCCCCATGCCGAGTGAAATCAAAGAGAGAAAATAAGTAGCGATCACCTTTTGTTCTTCATAGCCGCGACCCATATGTTGGAAAATCAAAATGAATATATATAATTTAAATGGAGGTGCATAAGAATCATGTATATTTTCATAGGTTGTTCACTCTTATTCATTTTGCTTCTCTTTTTATTCGCGCAAAAATTCGCACCAAATTCCGCTATGATGACTAGTTTCAAAGGAAACAGCCTAAAGAAATTTATAATTGGACTTGTAGTTGCCTCAGTCTTGTCACTTTCTTATGGCATTTATCATGTAGCTACTTATCAGCCCGCCTTTCTAGACATTAAGTTAGACAACAAACCGTATACTGTTTTAGGTAATATTGGGGAATTCGGCTATTTCTCTGAACAATTAATAAAAAAAGAAACCGAAACTGAACTATATTTTGTTACTTGGGAATCACTTCATTTAAAAAATCCTCAGATTATAATAAACTATCCTTCTGGAAAAAAAGAAACTTGGAAGCCTAATATATCTTTAATAACAAATACATCAACAAAAGAAATCGATAAGAAATATAAAATAAAAGAAGTGTATCGAATTTCTCCTTACTCATTTAAAGAAGCAGGAAATGTTACTTTAACAATTAAAGAAAATAAAACTACACGTGTAGAAACATTAATCAAAGTTAAATAGTAAGATATATATCCATCAATTAAAAAAACGACATCCCCCTCTTTTTGAGTGGGAGAGAGCATCTGGCCATGCATAGAAGCGGTCAGGGCCTTTTTCTGCCACATGCGAAGTAAGAACAGAAAGAGCAAACGAGTGTAGGTTCCTTTTTATTCTGCATAACAGGGATTTAGATGTTGAAAAATTAAAATGGATTTATATAGGTACAACAACGTACGAAATCCCCCTCTTATACTAGAGGAGGATTTCGTCAAAAATATAAAGGTTGCATTACTCCGAACAATTATGTAATGCTTTCATAATCTTATCTGCTGTATCCTTTCCATTCCCTATGCAAGCTCCAATGCCTACACCATAATATGAAGCACCAGCTAAGTAAACATTTGGAAAAGCAGCTGACAATTTCTCATTCAAAGATTGAAATGCCTGATTATGTTCTAAATGATAATTCGGCATTAAGTCTTTCCAGTTTGTAACTTCAACAATCTGCGGCTCGCCCTGAATTCCAAGACTTTGTTTCATATCAGATAAAGCAACTTGAATGAATTCTTCTTTACTGTTATTTTTAATCTTTTCATACGCTGGATTTGAACTTTTATAAAACATTCTTACTAATAAGTTTTGTTTATCTGATGTATGCTTCCATTTCCTACTTGTCCATGTGCAAGCATCACAATATAAATTACCATTTTCCGAAACAATAAAGCCTGTCCCATCTGCCGGTAATTGATTATCAGGTATTTCAAACCCTAAGTAAATACTAATAAGAGATGAATTTTTGAATTTATTGAAATCACTGTTTAATTCGGTAGAATTTAATACTGTTTGTGCAATATCGTGAGGAGCAGCTAAAACAACATAATCCGCCTTTATTATCTCTTGATTCGAAAAAGAAACTTCATACCCATTACCGACTCTACTTACATTCGTCGTTGTTACTCCTTTTCGTATTTCCGTCTCAGTCAACACCTCTTCTAACCGATTAATAATCGTAGAGAGTCCTCCTTTGAACGATAAAAACTTTTTATTTCCAGCTGCCTGGAATTGTTTTTTATTCACTTCAAATCCTTTAATAATACTGCCGTATTTATTTTTATAGTCAAGTAAATATGGTAATGTAGATGCCATTGTAAGCTCATTTAATTTACCAGAATACACCCCTGAAAGTACAGGAGAAATTTGCTTCTCAACTAACTCTTTTCCTAAAAAGCTTTCTAAAAATAAAGCGAGCGATGTATCTTTCGTAAAGCCTTTGTTTTTAGTAATAAAATCTTTCAGTGCAATAATTTTCCCTTTCGTTGAGACTAACGTACTGTTAAACAACGACTCTACACTTGTAGGAATTCCAAATACTGTATCAGCAGGAATAGGATGTAACGTATCATCTGAATAAATGTAAGAAATACCAGTTTCGTTATATACCATATCGTCCTCTAGATTCAGTTCTTTTACAAGGGGCATCACATTTTCATTTCGGGCAACAATTGAATCTGCTCCTGTTTCCATAATAAAATCATTTTCTTTCACACTGTGAATTTTCCCGCCTAAATATTCTTCTTTTTCTACAAGGATCAATTTTAAATCTGCGTTGTAATCCTTTTTTAATCTTTCTAAGTAAAACATAGTAGAGAGTCCCGTAATACCTCCACCTATGACAACAACTGTTTTCATGTCTACTGAGCTCCTAACCGATACTATAAATTGATAAATTTCTTTATTATTATACCCAAAAGTTAGCTTTCTCGACTAGTAGCTTGCACAGTCTGTAAAAAATTAGACAATATATACGAACACATTTCAGGTTGATTATGATGTACTGGGTGATTAGGCACAAGGAATAACTACAATAGGGCAACTCTTAACTTTCTATCTGAAAGATTTTCTCTCTATTTCATTGCAATATAGTCTCTATGCAATGAAACAAATTATATTTTGATGAATTTTAAAACGAGGTTCACACTACTTAACTTCGTTACAACCAAAAACATTACTTTAAATAAAACAACAATTAAGGATTCTTTATTTCAATAACATGATCCAATTTATTAACTTGTCTATTTCTTGGCTCACTTCAAGTACTTTTTCATGTTGAAAGCCATAAGTCGAAACAAGCATTAAGAGTTCTTCTTTTTTTACTTCAATGATTTCCTCTACTTTTCTCAGCTCCATGTCGTGTTTACTCTCTTCAATTTTAAAATTTATGTATCCTAGTATAGATCACTTACATAATAAGTAAAAGTGCCATGTTTATGTAAATCTTACATCTTTAAGAGCAATCGAAGGATTTTTTATCCTTTATATCCCTCTAGATCATGAAAGGGCTACTCACTATTATAAGAATGTTGTACATTAACGCATGTATTTAAAGACAAATGCTGTTTTATTATTAAAAGAAAGTTGTACACTATCAGTGATACAAAAGGTATGTAATATTAAAAATCTAACAGAATGGATGAACATAATGAAGATTTTAGTAATCGAAGATGACCAGCCCCTTCTAGAAGGAGTTGTAGCGGTTTTACAGGAGGAAGGATATGAAATTGATTTCTCTGTAACTGGCGATGAGGGATTATTTATGGCGAAGCAAAATATTTACGATGCCATTATTTTAGATATTATGCTACCGGAAATAAATGGATTTGAAATTGTGAAAGAAGTACGTGCTACTTCCATTAAAACACCCATTATTCTTCTTACTGCTAAAGATAGTGTAGAAGACCGAGTAAAAGGTTTAGATGTAGGTGCAGACGATTACTTGATTAAGCCGTTTGCAGTACCGGAGTTACTAGCAAGAATACGTGTACTGTTACGTGAAAAGGGAACGATTGGAGAACAGAATGTTTCCTATGGGCCTATCCGTTTACACATACAAGAACATGACGGATACATAGACGACCACAAATTATATTTGACGACTAAGGAATATGAACTACTTGAATATTTCCTACAGAATAAAGAACAGATCTTAATTCGCGATCAAATTTTCAGCCGCATTTGGGGCCTAGATTCTGATGTAGGGCTTGGTGTTGTAGATGTATATGTTCATCATCTACGAAAAAAAATAAGTGCGTTTTATGACCAAACACTCATTCATACTGTACGTGGTGTCGGATTTATATTTAAAGGAAATAACCAAGATGTTTAAAAGAACAAAAATACAGCTTGTTACTTTAAATACCGTTGTTTTTTCATTGATTTTATGTGTATTTGGTGTCATTTTGTATGTATACATGAATCATATTATTTATAAGGAGATTGATTCAAAACTTTACAACGTGTCTAAAGAAATACAACACGAAGGTATGAATCGTATTATGAAAGAGCATGATTCTAAGCGGGAATCAGAGCGAAAAATTGCATACTTAATTTGGGATAAAAACAATCAATTTATAAAAAGTATACCGGAAAATGCGATTTTCTCTACTGATATCACTGACTTCTCGCCTTCTCAGTTTCAGGACAACAAACTATGGACACAAACCATCAATAATCATAGTTATCGTATCCTTAAGGTTGAATCACCTTCCAGTTATTTAAAAGATATCTCAGCCCATACGATCGAGATTGTCTTAAATATAGATACCGAAGTGACTATACTGCAAAATTTGCTCATGTTAACTATAGGGGGCTGCTTTGCAGCATTTATCATTTCTTTCTTTGTAGGGTGGCTTTTAGCGAATCGTTCACTTGTTCCGATTCAACAATCCTGGGAAAAACAAACTCAGTTTGCAGCGGATGCTTCCCATGAACTGCGAACGCCATTGTCTGTTATCCAGACACACTTGGAATTACTATTCCGTCATCCACAATATACAATTGAACAAGAAAGTATGACAATTTACAAAGTACTGCAAGAAGTAAAAAGGATGAACAAACTTGTAGCGGACTTACTAACTCTTGCAAAAACAGACTCGAATCAGCTACTTATTCAAAAGAAAGAGTTTCAAATCGGAGAGTTAGTCAGTACAATCATTCATCAATTTGAACCCATTGCAGATTTGCGAAACATTTCGATTAGTAAAGATATCGAAGATCAGTTAATGTACAAAGGAGATAAAGAAAGGGTTCATCAACTCCTCATTATTTTGATGGATAATGCCATGAAATACAATGTTGAAAATGGAAAAATCACAGTCACATGTAACAAAGATGGAAGTTTTATCACGATCATAATAGAAGATACAGGTATCGGTATTGCAAATGAGGAACTTCCTCACATTTTTGACCGCTTCTATCGCAGTGATAAGAGCAGAAGACGTTCTGAAGGTGGAACAGGATTAGGTCTAGCTATAGCTAAGTGGATTACAGACGCCCATAATGGCGAAATAAAAGTCTGGAGCGAACTGCATAAAGGGACACGCATTGTTATTAAATTTCCAATATAACGAACAAAGGGTGTCAAGAGGAACTTCTTCCTATAACTTGACACCCTTTGTTGATATCGAACGAATTAGTTAAAAAACGAATGGCATCATACATTCATTTTTTAAATCGCTACTGAAGTTGACGATGCACGTGCTGTTTTTTTGTTTTTAGAAACTCTCCATGCTTTCCACACATTTGCAACTAATATCCCAACTAACAGAAAAACTAATCCCCCAAGTATCAGATAAGAAGCTATACTTACTGTGGCTGCAATGACACCAAATATAATTTGATCTTTATATTTACCTAAAGAGGTCGGCGGGTCAGTCAGCATAAAAAATGCTAAGAATATGGCTGAATTTATATAAGGGACTCTTAGCATATCTCCTACATTTTCGGTTCCTGCAATTCCCATAATCAGAAGTATAAGAAAATAAACTCCTAAAAATGAAAAAACTTGTGGAAATTTATTTACTTTCTGTGTTACGAAAAATCCTGTGATGCACACAAATATAATACACCAAGCAGGAAGCATAGATAGCCCTCCCCACCAGCTTTGTCCGCTTGAGAACAAAATGCCTGTGACAAGTAATCCAAAGGCAGCAGGATTAAATATAGGTTTTTTCTTAACTGTAAACAGATGCTTTGATGCAATTGCAATTGCTGCTGTTAATGCTGAAATATATACTGAAACCATTGGACTTAGTACGAGCGCCACAATCAAGCCTGTTATAGCGGCTCCATCAGGAAAAGTAAGCTTTCGTTTTTTTAAGATAGCGATTAAGGTATCTATGAATATGGCAGTTATAGCTGCCACCCCTGCATGAACAAGACCTGAATAATCAGCCTCATTTATCTGCGCGATTATCATTAATAAAAGCAGCATAACTAAAACGGATCTTTTAGGAGTCATAAAAGGTTTATGAGTTCGTTTTTGTCGCCGGCTTTCTCTTGTTTCATCCACGATAACATATCCTTTTGGTGTACGAATATATTTATGCTTCGCCTCACACATTACGTTTTCTTTTTTATTCACGCCCATACAAATATTCCCCCATTCCTTGCGTTATATTTATGTCTAAAGAGGATGTAATCCATATGCCTTCGAGATCAACATTTTTTAGTAGCACTCCCCCTTCTTTTTTACCTAACAGAAAAGCGGCTGTTGAAAAAGCATCTGCCATCATCGCAAAGGGCGCGATTACAGTACAGCTTACTATGTCGGACTGAGACGTCCCTAAATGTGGGTGTATGAGATGATGCTCGTTCATATGAACAGAACTCTTTCGTTCATAGCTACCAGAGGTGCAAACTGCCTTATCGGTCAGCTGAACGTTACAAATTGTTTTCTCCTTTTGGAAAGGATGTTGAATACCAATGACCCATGGTTCTCCCTTTTCATTCGTACCGCTAGCAAAAAGATCTCCGCCGGCATCGATAACAAACCCTTCAAAATCACGCAGTTCTTGAACTGCTAAATCAACTGCTAATCCCTTTGCTACAGCACCTAAATCCAACAAAAGCGGTTTTTTTAACAAAATAGTCCGTTTTTCTTCATCTAAAACTACATCTTTATAACTAACGGGAACCTCTGTAGCTACATTTGAAACCAGTTCTTCTCCCGTTAAGTAATGACGGTTAAATCCGTACTTCTCAAGTGTATGGCCTAACGTTGGATCAAATATTCCTTGCGTTACATCAGCTACTTGCCATGCAAAGCGAATAGCTTCAAAAAGAGTATGACTGACTTGTGTGGCTTTACCACTTTGCATAGACAGACGTGTAAGCTCACTTTGATATTGGAAGCGGCTGCATACTTTTTCTACAGAGTAGAACGCTTGAAATGCCCTTTCCATTTTTTCTTTTATATATGTTTTTGTGCGTGATGTGACTACTTTAATACGAATAATCGTCCCCATACAAAGTGCAGATTGCTCATATGTTTTTCTTATATGATTAGGCATTACCTGTCACACTTCCCGTATTTTGTTTGTTATAAAATGCATTGGACTGCTTTGCCTGTAATAAAGCATCCTGAACCGCTTCTTGAAAATCTTCTGTACTTCTTGTTGCTCCAGAAACCACATCTACATCTGCACTTTGTCGATTTAGGACTTGCTGAGGCAATTCGTCAATATAAGATTGAGAATAAGAAGTGGTGCAATCTGTGATTTGCACCGATGTAATTTTATCTTTTTGAATTGTAACCGCTACTTTTACTGAACCGATACGATTTGTTCCATGACCATAATATGTTCCATCTTTATAGACACTGTTAACATGTTTAGCCGCATCAGAAGTCCTAGAAGATACATTTGGTTGTGGGATAGATGTCGGTATATTTTTAGAGACTTGTTCTAATTCTGCTTTTGAATCTTCCGTAGAAATATATCCTGCTGTATAAATCATTCCTACAGCAATTGTACATAGCGTAATCATTTTATTTCCCATCTTAGCCATATTCATGACCTCCAACATCATTATAAATAAGAGTATTTGAGTATTTGAATCTTTATCTTTAATTTTACATGGCTATTTTTAAAAAAGTTTTAAAAACTTCTCTCTAGTAAAGTAAGCATCAAATAACTCCAAAATCAACTTTTATTGTATATTTTGGAGTTACTTGACGTTTACATCGTTCTCATCGAGCGTGTTCTGCAAATTCGCGTACAGACCTAATGTTCCGCTTGTGAAGCGTTGATTGAAGCGGGCATTAGCCGTTGGAGGCCAATCATGACTGCTGAAGCGACAATTATCGTACTTGTTCCGCTTGCAACTGGAGCCTCTGAAGGAGGACTGATGTCCAAAAGTCTCACGATCGTCGTCATTGGAGGTCTTATTTCATCCACACTGCATATATTAATAGTCGTACCTATTATTTTTGAGTTGATAGAGAGTATGGTTTCGAGAAGAGAGAAAAAGAGAAAGAGAGAAAAAACGGAGCGTCACCTTATCCGTCTAACTCTATAACATTCTGGGAGGATGTCACGTTGATAATTGATTTAATTGTCGCCAATTTAGTAATACCTGGCTTACTGGCGTTGTGGATCTGGAAATCGCAAGGATCGAGCTTGGTTGGAACCGTAACTTGTTTGTTGACTACTATGTCTTATTTCATATTTTACTGGCTCGGGGATTCCTATAAAGCATTGACAATTTTCGGTTTAATTTGGATGCCATTTATCATTCTCGCATCTTATCGATTAATTAAAAAAACATATGGAAGTCCTGTATTTCCACACGAAATGGGTAAATTGGCGACTCTAACCATCATCGTCATGACCTCTTTTATATTTATTTATTTGAACATGACTGCCTTACAATCAAGTTTTTATAAGAATCAGAAGGAAACGGATCACTTCATCTTTTACAGCTCTAAAGCGGATTATTCAGAGGTTGTAAAGCTTGCTGACAATTTAGAACAGCATTACGGGCGTATCATTGGCTTACTTAAAACAGAGCCAAAGACGAAGACAAAAGTAACAGTTTTTTCAAATCAAATCAATCTGGTATATTCGTTGGGGCTATTTTCTAATTTTTGGTCATTAGGCGTATTTGGTGATGACGAACTATTTATCTTATCACCGAAAAACCGGCCTTCTATATTAAATTCAAGCATTCATGAATTTACACATGTCTTGCTGTCTCATATTGACAGTAAACGACCTACGTGGCTGGAAGAAGGAGTTGCCAATTATTTGGGGAATACGGATCTTAATGCCCAAAAAGTGCTCCCAACCTTGGTTTCTGCTGGTAAAATACCTAGCTTTGACGAGATAAATGGGCCAGCATTCGTGTATAAGAACGGGTATCCATATTCCTATACGATCGTGGAATTTTTGGTAATTAAATATGGATATGAGAAATTAAACGACTTCATTCGGCACCCAGAGGAATATAACCGAATATTTGGCGTCAGCAAATCAGAATTACACAGTCTTTGGGTTGATTATTTAAAAGCGAATTATAGCCACTGATCCTAGACTGTTTCAGAAAGGATATCCCAATGAAACCAAATGTATTATATTGTTTGCCGCTAGTTCTGGATTGTTGTAATGAAGAACTTCCGTACCTGTCGCATTACTGTTCGCTGCGTTTAAATGAATCGATACAGCTAAACCATTACTTCCAATTGCTCTGTTTGTATTGCTAACGGCATTTTGCCAACAAGAAGATGGTGTTGCACCAACATCTTCCGTGCAATTATGCATTGTTTCTCCTACTGCGTTCATATATGAAATTACTTTTGCAAGCATTTGACGTTCTATTATAAAAACACCTCTTCATACAAAAATACCTAAGAGGAAAAACTTCGCAACATTTTTCAAAACATCGCGACTTTATTTCAAAGCTACATATTGTGACTAGTATTTCAGTTCTTTTTTAAGCCTTACACTACACTCATATGAATAAACATTATAATTACTTGATGTATCGTATTAATGGTACCATATTCTATCAAATGACTTACCATACAAAAAAAGACGCGTTTCTAAATAAACGCGCCCGATTGTTGAAAATCGTCGTTTAAATCTTATTCAAGATAAGCACCCAATTAGTGCAATAATATTTTTTGTTACTGCTTCAGCTGGAGTAAATGCTTCGGTTATAGTTTGTCACTATTTGGGTTATAAATCAGTCCTTTTATCTTTATCTGGATTCTCCCCTAAACTAATGACCTTTTCTCCTTTTCCATAGTTTCAAATTAGATCGGGATCTTTAAAGATCGCGTACGTTCCAAACAATCTCACCGCGCTCGTCCCACGTACTGTGATGCCGCTCAAATCCTATCTTTTCTAGCACCCGAAAGGACGCGACATTCCAAGCGCGTACAGTCGACCAAAGTCTGTGGCGCCCGGTAGCAATCGCAGCGTCCAGCACAACGGATGCTGCCTCAGTCGCATAGCCTTTACGATGAACACTGCGGAACAACTCGTATGCGATCTCCGGCTCTTCAAGTGTGGAACGACCGATAATCAAGCCACAGTATCCGATGAAATCGCCTTCGTCTCGTCGGCGAATAGTGAGAAGGGAAATGCCATTTTCGACTGCTCTCTTGCGCATCTCGATAAGCTGGCTACGAACGGCGTCAAGGGTTGGCATGTCCACACCACGTTCGCCAATTAATTTTCTCATCCAGGCTGAATCGGATTCCTCCCACATACTCAGGTCAAGTCGTTCAGTTTTCAGCTGGGACGCCATAGCTTTAAATAAAGCTGTCATAGTGGAAACCTCCTAGTTATGTCACTGCACTCATAATAGCTTCGCACCTCATCACCACATCAGGTTGGAAACCCGGTTAATTCGCGAATCTATTTTCCAACTCTCGCGAGAGTTTATAGCAACAGTATACAAAAAATTAGTGTTATTTTATGCATAAGCAATTACCCTACAGAATAGACCTTTTTATCAAACTTTTTTACTAATTATCAATCTTTATTTTAAATCTACATTTATCGTATAAACATTGTATGAAAGTTTGTTATCCCTATTAAGTAGAAACTTGCTATATAGAATAATTTTTTTATATGATAAAGTGGGCTTATGCTTAAATGAAAAAAGGAGAGTGACCCAGATGACAAACCAAAATGAAACGAACGCTTTACCGCCAAAAACATGTACGATTGAACGTCTCATCACGATTCAGGAGGACATTGAAAAAGTGCTTGCAGGACAGAAAACGGCTACTCGCCGCAACGGGAGATATGCGGATGTCGGGGAAGTGATGGAGCTTCAAGGTCACCGGTATGTTGTGGAGAAGGTCTATTCGCAGTCACTTGGCAAATTGACTGATGAGCATGCCCGTCAAGAAGGCTATACGAATGTGGAGGAATATAAGCAATCTATCCTGTCTCTTCACCCTGGTATGCCGTGGCTGCCAAATATGAGAGTTTGGGTTCATGAGTTCCGTCCCATCGAAGGTTAATGTGATATAAGGATGGACATGTTGTATCGACTGCTTCTGTATGTACATATTTTCAGTGTAATCTTATCCATCGGCCCGTTTTTTGTATTGCTTCCGCTCATCAAAAAATTGCAGGCTTCAGAGGCCCGAACACAGCAGGCTTATCTGGATGTATTCCGATTTTCGGTCAGGCTGGCTAAGCATGCCGGGCATGTGCTGGTTGCATCCGGGGTTCTGCTTGTACTGGCAGGCCCATGGACTTGGAAAACCCCTTGGATCGTGATGACCCTTATTCTCATGGCGAGTTCATTATTTTTCCTGGCCCGCGCCTTTTCGCCGACCATTCGGAAATTCAGCGAAACGGGCCAAGACAAGGACGCCTTGATTCAATTGTTGCGGCGTTCTGTTTGGATTTACATTGTTCTTTTAATGGCGATGTTATGGTTCATGGTGACAAAGCCTGCGTTGTGGCAGGGGTGATAGATCTAGGGCGAATAGCGGCTTTGTGTGATTGCCGTTTGAATTCGCCGGGCGACACGGAACAAGGACAAGCCAAAACTGGCTTGTCCTTATTGTAGTTACGCTTTAAAGAGGTAATGGAATAGCCTTTTACGATCTGGGCCTATTACCCCAAAGCAAGGTTTTTGCTGTAGCTTTGGAATAAAGTTTGATTAAAAAATGCTCTTCAATCCTTATTTAATAACAAATATAAAAACTCCATTTTGAAAAAAGATTGATCAAAATGGAGTTACTTTTTTTAGCTAAGTATGAGATTTTTATAAAAAAGTTTGATCATTTTATTTAATATATCTTTTTTTGTCCCGTAGATAAATCAGTTGTACTGAAGTATCCATTTCTTATCTCTACTTTGCCTTCTAGGTCTAATTAATCTTTTATAAGAAGAAAACGTGGCAAATATGTAATTTTCCATATCTGAGCCACGTTTTTATCCTATTACGGTTTTTACACGAATCGTTTCCGTACCCCTACAAAGGTACAGGGAGCTTAATGCCATAACGTTGCTATACAATTGTAAGTCAATGTAGTTGCTAGAGTATTTACAGTGGAAATTCACATGGAAATCATAGAGCTACAATGACAGGCTAAATATGAAAAAAAGCTTCCTTATGAAGACTGTTTCATCCTTATGTATTCTGTGAGGATATCCATTTATTAATCATAAAACCCTAAAATCTTTCATACTTTCTCCAAGAATATAGTGTGAAAACCACATCAAATTCTGCTTCATAATAGCCACATTAATTCCTGGCTGGTCAGAACTATATGCCATTCCTTTAAATATAATTAATTCTGTATCAACTTCCATATCCCTTAATCCTTGATATAGCTCATATGCATTTAGAGTTGGGACTCTTGCATCCTTTTCGCCATGTTGGATTAGAGTAGGAGTACAGGCTAATTTAATATATGCCATTGGTGATGTTTTAGTATATATCTCTGGATCATTCCATGGATTATTTCCTAAATACATCCTAATAAAGTAAGGTATATCTGTATTTACATAATGGGTACTCCAATTAGTAATTCCACCTCCAACTGAAATAGCTTTAAATCTACTACTAAATGTAGAACAGAAAGCTGATATGTATCCCCCGTTGCTCCATCCCATAACCCCTACTCTATCTTTATTTGCAATCCCTTTGTCAACTAGTTTATCCACTCCAGATATAACATCATCGTAGTTAGCAATTCCCAGTTTTCTATAGTTTGCTTTTAAGAATTCATTACCATAACCCGAGCTTCCCCTGTAGTTTGGTTCTAAAACTATAAAGCCTTTTGCTATAAACTGTTCAATAGGATATTTCTCATTAAAACAGTCTGAAAATATTGGAAAGGATGCCCAAGCCGGACCACCATGGATTACCACTAATAAGGGATATTTTTTATTTGCGTCAAATTCTACTGGGGTTGATAAAACTCCCTCTATTTCAAGACCATCACTACTTTGCCATGAGATTATTTCCCTGTTACTTTTAAGCTTTCCTTTGAAAAAGCTATTTTCATTCGTTATTTTTTTATCGTCTAAATAGATTTCAAAGGTTTCATTTGTTATAGCTTTATTATAGGCTATATGATTTCCGTTCCTTGTTATAGAAGCATCCATTATAAAGCTATTTACTTTTTCACTTAACATTTCCATAGTGCCATTCTCAGATAACAACCCAATAAGATAATTAGTTTTATTCTGCCATCTAATTAATATTCCTTTAGCTGTCCACCGTAATGGAATAACCGTACTATCAAAATCTGTTAAAGGTTGAATTAGCTCTCCATTATTAATATCATATATCTCTAGCGTACTGTCTTGTATATGAGTCTTATAGTAATCCTTCTCCCTTATGCTTACTGAGTAACATATTTTGCTGCCTTCAGGAGAAAAGCAAACGCTCCCTCCCAACAACTTATCTATATTCATCTTTTGTAGCTCTCCAGCTTTAATATCTAGTATGTATAGATCTCCATTAATATAATCTCCCATATTTGGGCTTGGTGTAGCCATTAATACAACCTTTTTCCCACAATTTGAAATATCAAATTCATGGACATGAAAATCCTTACCATCAGTTAGTTGATAAACAACGCTATTTTCGTGTTCATCTTTATCCTTACCGGCACTATCAGAACTTTTTGGGTGTTCATATTTATCATTTTGTATCACTTTTTCTATTTCAATGTAATATAAACAATTATTCTGGTATTCCTTACCTATATGATGGAAATCTCCATATAGTTCCTTACGTTTTTTTATCGTCTCAGATTCTTTTGACTGTGCAACATAATAAAAACCCTTGCCAGTAGGCTCCCATTTGAATTTACTGACCCCTTCTTTCTCATCAGTAATTTGAACCCCACTATAACCATCTATTGACTTAACAAAGATCTGATTTTTCTTATTATCCCCGTCACCAACTGGGCTAAGGTATGCGATATCTCTAGAATCTGGAGACCATAATGGGTATGTACTATCTATATCCCTAGTTGTTAATGGGTAACACTGCCCCTTATCTTTTTCATATATCCATACATGATTCCTATATTTATTGTCTTTCCAGTTAGCTGTCTTCTTGACAAATGCTACGTTTTTGCCATTATCACTTATATTTGTACCTGATAAGGTTGGTAGTGAAATAATCTCTTCTATACTTAGATATGTTTTTCCATTCATTTCTATTAATAAACCCCCTCGTAACTTTTCTTATCCTGGGAACATTATATTTCTCTATTTAATATTGACACATATAAATTATGAATTGATTCATCTTGTTCATATATTCTAAGAATTTCTTTAATCATAAAAAACTTGTTCCCCTCATATTCATTTACATTCCTATCACAAGATATTGAAAATGTTTCGTACAATATTTCTATACAATAGGAAAAATTCCTTCTTCCACTAACTGGCCCTATAACGAAAAGACACGCATTTTTACAAGAGTGTCTTAATTAAAGTTTATTTATTTTATTTCAAAAGTATTTACTATAAAAATCCTGTCGTAGTTTTCCGCTTAACTGAGCATATATTTTTGTAGTTTCACTCTTTTCATGCCCCAGTAAACTTTGAATCACATCAATTGGCGCACCGTTTACTTTAATAAAGGATATTTATAGTAAGATACTGTTTTATTTTCTTTTCGAACGCATACCTTTTAATTTAGTAATCTTATCTTGATTAAGCAATTGGTTATATATTTCACTCTTGACATCATAAATGGCAATTTTTCCTTGATCGTTATAGTGTATTCCCCAACCATAATTTTTCACTAAAGGAGAAGCTCTGAAGCAAGCCATAGATTTTGAAAAAAATTGTTTTCGCAGTTCATCTGTATTTTCTTCTTCTATTTGATTTTTGATTAAATAAGTTTTAAATTGCACATCTTCTTGTGTGAATTTATAAAGATTATTCTTAATTAAATCATATTCAATAGAAGCAATAGTAGGTTTTCCGTTTCTGGTGACAGGTACTATGGCAGAAGTAGCTTTTGAATCCTCTGAAATGGCAATAAGTGTGTTCTTGTAACTCATATAACAACCTCCTTAGTAAACCAATTTTCCATAAATATATATAATATTTACAATTATACAAATATCCAGAAAGTAGATTTCCAAGTTTGGGAATCTACTTCAAAAAAGTTCTTCAACAAAAGCGCCCGATTGTTGAAGAAGTGACAATTACTATCGAGTATTTCCTAATGATATTTATTGTATTTTTTTGGAATATATAATATTATTAATTTCCATTTAAATGGTAGATTAGTTGCACAACACCAGAGGAGAACGTTCTTGTATTAACCATTTTTAAATTCAACCTCTGTTTTATATCAATAAACAACGGTTTTCCTTCTCCCAAAATAACGGGGTGAACAGATAATCTAAATTCATCAACAAGCCCTAAATTGATAAAAGTTGTAATAAGACTTGCTCCACCATATAGCCAGATATCTTTACCAGGCTTATTCTTTAACTTATTTACTTCTTCAAAAATATTGTCATTTATGAATATTGCTTTATTATCAGTCCCTTTTTGCGTTCTGGAAAACACATATTTTTCTTTACTATGAACTAATTCCCAAATTCCTTTTTCAGTATCTTCAATTTCTGGAGTAAATTGTCCCCATAAATCGAAACTTTTTCTTCCATATAAAATAGTATCAATTTGATTTAAGAAATTAATAAACCCCATCTCAGAGTCCATGATGCACCAATCAACTTCCCCATTTTCCCCTTCAATAAAACCATCTAAAGTAACTGCTAAATCTAAAATTATTCTTCTTGGTCTTACGTTATTGGACATAATGCTTCCTCCCTTTAATCATTTAGATATTGTTTCTCCCGCTAAGTTTTTTATATTCCCATTATTTACAATATTTATTTCCGAATAAAGTTACTGATGTTATTAAACTAACCTGCTCTTTAACTTAATAACAATTATCTCAAATTCCCATTATTCCCACAATTCATTCAAGAATATGGCCCAATAAAAGAAGACGCCCTCTTACTTAGGAATGGCGCCTGATTGCTGAAAAACGTTCGGCACATCTATGCTTTCTGGATAAAAGAGAAACAATCCTATTTTGCGTACGTTTCTCCATCACTTCATGGTGTCTGCCTAAAACCCTAGATTATGGGGTTTTTCTTTTATATCCGAAAAACGACATTTTGCCATTTTCGTTCTCAACAATACTGTATGGATAGATCTGGTCAGAATATCTACGAACAAATCCTCCTTCACCTACTGGATAGATCTCAATATGAAGATTGCCAGAGAATCTCGTGAAATACAACTTGCCATTAAGGAATTTCACTTCAATCTTATCTTTCAAGTATGTACCGCAATACTTTTTAAGCTTACTTTCATTGATAGGAAGCTCTTTATGTTTTGTCGGAGCAACTACATCAACATGATGCAGAATATCTGAAATTGCATTGCCCATTCTGTACTGATTTATAGCTTCATTATTGGAAAGAATGATAATACAAATATCTTCATCGAAAAAATCCTGCATATAAGTACTGATACCAAGGTGATCTCCTCCATGGGAATATCTGTCTGTGCCGTAAACTGTTTTGACATGGAAGCAATGGAGAAGCACGAGTTGGGATCATTTTTCACCCCAAACTTGATACTTGCATAGCCGTATGCGTTTTCAAAAAGCACCTCGCCTTTTTTGGTCACTTGAATAACTCCGTAAAAGTCCCACAATTCTAGATATTTGTTAATATAAGCCTCTAGTTTTAATCGTATTTCTTGCATCAGATCACACTCCACACAAAATATATATAATTTATACTGTGTTTCCCGTTAGCGATGTCCAAGACTCTGGGAAGTTAAGACCTATGCTCACGCCATACAGTCGCTTTTGCTTAAAATATCGGAATTAAAGAAACTCCATTTGGTTAACCTATAGAAATTCTTGATAAACAGTCTTAAATCCTTCTTTTATTAAACAATATGGCCCGATTGTAGAAGAAACGCTAATATTATGAAAATGTGTTCTTTTAAATTAACTTGTTTAATAACATTTCACTCCTATGGCGAACGCCTTTAGAACTATGCTTCGCTTTCATCACAATAACACCTTGATTTTCAATAATCTTTAATGTTTTACTCGTCCAAGTGCCATTGTCATTAACAAGCTTCACAAGTAAACAATGATTAATAGAATTCCAATTAGTAATTTTAGGCGCTGATAAAATGAGCATCGACATCGAGTGATTTTCTCTCTCTACTTCTATTATGTTAAATCGTTTTCCTTTAACCATATATACTTCAGCAATCACATACCGCCTTTTCGTAACACCATCACTTAACTTTATAAATTTACGTTCTCCCAAGCTCTCTGGCAACACATCGGTAAACACTCTAATTGCCCGCATTTCCGAGTTTTGTTCCAATACTTTCAACACATTAATAAAATCTTGCAGCTGTAGCTTTTTAATAAAGTTTAATCAAATTAATTCTATCAACCGTAATAGAAGAACAGAAGAAAAGAGCGTGTTTTTGAAAAAAGATTGATTAAAACATGCTCTTATTAAAGGAAATCGACTAACTTATTTATAAAAAAGTTTGATCATTTCTGTGCCCCTTATTCCATTAAAGCATCCTTTAATAGAATATCTGTTTTTTTAATGATTTTAGGTAAATCATCTTCGTTTGACAAAAGCTAAATTTGCCATTATCATCAACTCGAACTTATTTATGGGAGTGATACAGATGAAAATTTATGTTGATGCAGATGCCTGTCCGGTAAAAGATATTATTATCTCTGAAGGTACGAATGCTGAAATTCCTGTTATCCTTGTTACTAGCTTTTCTCATTTTTCTAATGCGGAACAACCATCAGGAGTGGAAAAAATTTATGTTGATTCTGGAGCAGATGCTGCGGATTATCGGATTATGAAGTTAGCAGAAAAAGGAGATATAATCGTTACGCAAGATTATGGTCTTGCTTCACTAGGTTTAGCAAAAAGGTGTACGGTTCTTCACCATAATGGGTATAGCTATACAAATGAAAACATTGACCAATTATTACAAACACGTTATTTGAGTGCAATGGCTCGAAAAAGCGGAAAGCGTACAAAGGGGCCAAAACCATTTACATCAGAAGATAGGGAGAAATTTAGGGAGCTTTTTAAAAGAGCGATTTCACTTTAAAAAAGAACCGTCCATTTTTAAGGAAAACCAAGAAAAATAATATTGTGACTAGTATTTCAGTTCTTTTTTAAGCCTTACACTACACTCACATGAATAAACATTATAATTATTTGATGTATCGTATTAATGGTACCATATTCTATCGAATGACTTACTATACAAAAAAAGACACGCTTCTTCCATAAACGCGCCCGATTATGGAAGAAGGGATTAGTCATATTCAATGGATAACTGTAATTGCAGCTTGTATTCTTGTATTTGAAGGTTTAACGCTCTTCCAATGAATTATTACTAATCAGCTTTTATTTATCCAGTATTATTTATACAAGGGAATATTTAAAAGTAACTAATAATATTGTTTCGATATCTTGCTGTTATATTCAATTCTTGGCTTTTTCAGAAAATAATCAGTTATAGTGAGGTTGTCAAATAGTAAAGGTAACGAAAACAAACAAATAGGAGAGCCCGAATGGAAAATATAATTAGAAAACAAATATTTGAACTCATTGATACAGACTATCAGAAGTTTTCGGCCGCACTTATACCTACTATTAACAATGTATTAGGTGTTCGGCTGCCAGAGCTTCGTAAAATAGCTAAAAAAATTGTAAAGGGTGACTGGCGCACTTACCTTGAAACTGCAAAAGATGAATATTTTGAGGAAATTATGCTGCAAGGTATGGTCATTGGCTATGTTAAGACGGATATTGAAGAACTCCTGTTTTATGTGGCTTCGTTCGTGCCAAAAATTGATAATTGGTCGGTATGTGATAGCTTTTGTACAGGTCTTAAATCTACAAAGGAAAACAAAGAGCGTGTATGGGAGTTTTTACAGCCTTATCTGTCTTCTAAGAAAGAATATGAGATACGATTTGGAGTGGTTATGCTCCTAGACTTTTATATCGAGACCGAATACATCGAAAGGGTGCTCAACCTCCTGGATCGTGTAAAACATAAAGGGTTTTATGCCAAAATGGCGGTTGCGTGGGCTGTCTCTATCTGTTATGTGAAACTTCCCGATTCAACAATGGAATATTTGAGAAACAACACGCTCGATGATTTTACATATAATAAAGCCTTGCAAAAAATTACGGAATCTAATCGTGTGGATAAAGAAACAAAAAGTCTTATCCGCAGTATGAAACGGGGATAGGGAAGTAAAGAGGTCAATGAAAATGAGACAACATGAAAAATAAGTTTGCATATGAAAAGTGTACGTTTATGTATCACTGCGATTCTATTTACAAAAAATCCGAACTGATTCAATATCATAATAATCCAAAATTTTGTCATGCGTTTTATACATTTTCATTATCCCTCTTATCTTTTCTTTTTCTTCCATCGTGCATATTTTTCAGGCATGCAAACTGCACATGGCCTAAAACCTGCTGATATAGCCGTCTGTTCATCGGCAAAAAACACGCGATGTTAACGTATCCACCTTTTGCTATAGCTCTAAGCGCTGAGGGACAATCTAATCTTCCATATAATTTACTCGGTCGATACCCACCAAAAATACCCGGTGTATCACTTTGATATGGATGCATATCGGCACCCAACAGGGTGAATGTCTTTTTTCTATTTTCAGCACTTTTCTCATTATCTTTATACATGCAATCACTTCCTATTTTTTTTTACGGCTCAAACCCAGCCTGGCTCACATAAACGTGATTTTCCGGAAAGATTTCAATAAATCGGTTATATACTTTTTTAATTACATGTGGTCCATACCATTCTTCTAAACCAAGTTGGGCGTATTTTTTTTCAATTCCAAGTTTTCTCGTCCGTTTTCCTCCACTTCCATCGCCCATGAAGTAGTCATCAATACATATCCGATCGACGAATGGCTTCAATTTCACAGGAAAATATTCCCCACTCGGTAAGATGGGGGCTATAGCAACTTGGGTCGGTATTCCCGCATCCACTAATTTTTCCAATGTCTTAAAGCGCGCCTGAATAGAAGGTGCCTCTGGAGTAAAATGTTTACGTATCGTTTCCGAATCCGTTTCAATCGTCATACTTACCCGGACTCTATCTTTTAAATGCTGCAGCAAATCGATATCTCGACTTACAAGTGGGCTCCTCGTCTGTATTAATAAGAAGTCAGGGGGATCTTCTACCATAACCTTTAGTAGAGATTGCGTTACTTTTTCTTTATACTCTACTGGTTGATACGGGTCTGTGCTTGATGACATAAAAATGGTTACATTCCCTTTGGCTTTGGCACGATGAAGCTCCTTGCTTAGTAAATTCGCAGCTCCATTTTTAACATCGACCCAATTTCCCCATTCCCCTTCTCGAAAAAGGGATACAGGCATTTGGCGTACATAACAATATGAACACCCAAATGAACAGCCTGTATAAGGATTTAGTGAATGAGTATATCCAGAAAGAAAGCCTGTACCTTTATTCAGAATAGTTTTCGGGTTTTTATAGAACAATTCACTTTTCATGACGGAACCTCCTTTCCCTTCATTGTACGGCAATAATCACTCATTGCTGGAAGAAGCTTGTCTTTCCAGATCCAAAAGCAGTGTCTTCATTTCTAATCCGCCCCGATAGCCAGTTAATGATCCATTCTTTCCTACTACACGATGACACGGTATGGTGATTAATACTGGATTAGCTCCGATGGCTGCCCCTACAGCACGAACAGCTGTTGGTTTATTTATATCATTTGCAATGTCGAAATAGGTTTTCGTCTGTCCATAAGGAATTTCACAAAGGGCATTCCAGACTGCTAGCTGAAATTGCGTACCTACGTACTCAAATGGAACAGTAAAGGTTTTCCGCTTTCCTTCTAGATACTGAGTAATTTCAACGACATAGGGTTCAAGCTTTTCATCATCTTCAACAAGAGGACTTCCTGGAAAGCGTTTCTTAGCCCATTCGAACAATTCCTCGAATGGTTTGTTCTGTGAACCTACAAACACAAGCCCCTTTGAAGTTGAAGCAATATAAAAATTCCAATCCTTAAACTTTAGTAAAGACCAATAAAGGGTTAGTTTATTCTTTGTTTCCATTGTACTTTTCCTCCATTTTACTCATTTGACGAAATTGTGCTGGTGTCTGTCCAGTTTTCTTTTTAAATAAAGTAATAAAATAAGGCGCGTTAGCCATACCCACACATATGGCGATATCTCCAATCGCTTTATTTGTCTGAATCAAATACTTTTTAGCCGCGTGTACTCTAACTTGTTGTATATACTCAACCGGCGTAATGCCTTTAATCTTTTTAAATGTTCGATGCATATGATACGGACTTCCATGACAAATATCTGATAGGGTTTCTAGAGTTAATTTTTCTGTGAAATTTTTATCAATGTATTCAGTAATTAAATCAACCCACTCGCTATCAGGTAGATTTTCATTAGTGGGCTTGCAACGTTTACAAGGGCGAAAATTTGCGCGGAGAGCTTGTTCTACATTTGGAAAAATGCATACATTTTCTTTTTTCGGAACGCGAGATTTGCAGGATGGTTTACAGAATATCCCTGTTGACTTTACAGCGTAGAAAAATTGATTATTGTACGCTACATTATTATTTATAATTGCTTGCCACTTTTCATCTGTTATCATTTCTACATCATTCGAAATTCTATGATCATGGCTCTCTTTATGTCCGTTATTGATACTATCTGGCATTTATCTCACCTCTCCTTACAATATACTCCCTATAAATTCAGAATGTACAATTCTAGGAATGGAATAGCAAGATATTGAAGTTTAATTTTTATTTAGAATCGTGAAAAATGATTCCAAGACCGTATCGTTCTCCAGAAGTAACCGTGCTTACTCCGTGACGAACCGTATTTTTGTAATATCCTTTTTTACCTAGAACAGGTCTATCGTTAGTAGGAAAGATCAGCGCACTGCCTTGTTCTAAAGTAATTACATGTCCCCTACTCTGAGCACGAGGAATTTGTTCCACTAATAGAGATTCTCCACCGCAAAAGTCTTTATCTCGTTGATTTAATACAAATACTACTTGCAACGGGAAAAATATGTCGCCATATAAATCTTGATGCAAACAATTAAACCCGCCTGTTTCATACTTTAATATTAAAGGTGTCGGTCTAGTTTGTTCATATTCTTCACAGGTGTTCAAAAAATCTTGAAGATGATCTGGAAACTGTTCTGTTTTCTTTAAATAACCCAACCATCGATTGGCTGTTTTGGCCAATTCTAGATAAAAGGACTCTCTTAAACTTTGGATGATTTCAGGTAATGGATAGGAAAAATATTTGTACTCCCCATTCCCAAAGCGATATCTCGTCATATTGATTGTCGTTCTGTATGACTCTTCCTCACAATACAATTCTATGAAGAATTCACATTCCTCTTTTGTTAAAATCGCTGGAAGCTTTGCAAATCCTTGCTCATCTAATTCATTTTGAATTGAATCCCAATTTAAGTTTTCAACACGTGTTTTTATATCTTGGACCATCTTTATCCACTCCTATTTAGCATTCTTGATAACTAACACTATAACCTCATAAATAGAAAAAAATAAGGTGTTTAGAATGTAATAGCAAGATAACAAAATTAGTAAAGATTATTATGTGATAAAGTAAAATTTCAATCAGTGTGAGTTTTCTTATAATTTTTTTGTAAATAGTATAGAAAATCGTAATACGGTGAGGAGAATGAAAAAGTGACATGGCATGAAGTCAATGATGTTATTGTGATTACATTACCTGGAAATTTTGACATGAATGCTAACCTAGGCTATCTAACAAGGGAAAAAAATGAATGCATGTATGAAATAGAGAACGATATAATTACAAAAGTTATAGCGATTGGGGAAATTCGGTCCTTAGTACAGGTAAGCGTAATCAATAATAAACAAATGATTGTTCAATTCCTAAATGATTCTAGACCTATTGAAAAGTGGAAACGGGAAGAGATTGTAAAATATATTCATGAATGGTTTGATCTTGATAACGATTTAACGCCATTTTATGAAATGGCAAAAGCAGACCCATTACTTAAAATGCCTGCTCGAAAATTCTATGGATTGCGAGTCGTCGGCATTCCCGATTTATTTGAAGCTTTATGTTGGGGAGTTTTAGGGCAACAAATTAACTTAACCTTCGCGTACTCCTTAAAGAAGCAATTTGTAGAAGGATTTGGCGATTCCATCGAATGGAATGGTAAAAAGTATTGGGTGTTCCCACCGTACGAACGAATTGCACAGTTAACACCTACCGACCTAGCAGATATTAAAATGACGGTAAAAAAAAGTGAATATATCATTAGAATTGCCAGATTAATGGAAAGTGGAGAATTATCGAGGGAAAAATTAATGAAAATGAACTTTAAAGATGCTGAAAAAAACTTAATTAAAATACGAGGAATCGGTCCTTGGACAGCCAATTATATTCTAATGCGCTGCCTCAGGTTCCAGACAGCTTTTCCAATCGATGATGTGGGTCTTATTAATTCGATAAAAATATTACGTAATATGAACCGAAATCCTACGAAAGATGAAATCTTAAAAATATCGTTTCCATGGAAAAACTGGGAATCATACGCTACCTTTTATTTATGGCGTATCCTTTACTGAATAATTACAACTTAAACCGGAATGTAGAGTTAGTATAGTCATATGGACACAACTTAGTTAAGTCCTTACAATGGGTTTCAAGGAGGAAGTGTCCGTATGACAAACAAGAAATTTAATTAAGAGTTTAAAAAACTGGTTGTTGAATTATATCGTTCGGGACAACCTGTCAAACAATTAAGCGGCGAGTATGGCGTATCAGAGGTAACCATTTATAAATGGATTAAAATATATTCTCCTATCACATCAGTTGATGAAGATGAAACAACACTAGAAGATCTAAAACGAATGAAAAAAGAAATGCTTCGTTTAAAAGAAGAAAATGAAATATTAAAAAAAGCTATGGCCATATTCGCGAGAAAATAGAAGATACAGAATTACATCAATTTATTGATTATCAAAAAGAAACGCACTCTGTTCATATGATGTGCCAAACTCTTGGGATAGCGAGAAGTTCTTACTACCAATCTCAGCATAAAACAGAGTCAAAGCGCAGCCGTGAAAATAAAAAATTAACCCAAAAAATTAAACAAATTCATCAAGATAGCAAGGAACGTTACGGTGCACCAAAGATTCATCAAACACTGTTAGAGCAAGGCGTACAAGTAAGCATAAAGCGTGTACAACGGCTCATGAAAAAAGAAAATGTTCGTTCTATTATCTTAAAAAAATACAAACCACATTCATCAAAAACAACTGTAGAAGAACGGACAAATCTATTAGAACAGGACTTCTCTACAACAACAATAAATGAAAAGTGGGTAGCGGATATTACCTATATTCACACGCAAAAAGATGGTTGGTGTTACCTTGCATCTGTGATGGATTTGTATTCTAAAAAAATTGTTGGATATTCATTTTCACGAAATATGACAACAACTCTTGTGGTAAAAGCGTTAGAAAACGCTTACTATACACAGAAACCACCAGAAGATCTCATTCTACATACTGACTTAGGAACTCAATATACAAGTCAGGAATTTCAAACCTTACTCGCGAGTTTTAAAATCAAACCTTCTTTCAGTAAGAAAGGCTATCCGTATGATAACGCTTGTATCGAGTCGTTTCATGCCATTTTAAAGAAAGAAGAAGTGTATCGTACAAAATATTTCACATTTGAACAAGCAAACTTAGCATTATTTCAATACATCGAGGGATGGTATAACCGCAAGAGAATTCATAGTAGCATTGGTTATAAAACTCCCCAAGCAATAGAAGATCTGGCTAAAAAAATAGCTTAGATTTAACTTTTTTGTGTCCAAAATATTGACTCAAATCCAGTTCATGTGTACTCACTTTTATATACTGCCCACTTACAAATCCTTCATAAAGACTTCTCAATGTATCTACAAAAGGCATAGCTTGTTCATCATATACATCGATTAAATATGTAATAACATTACTTTCATCTATCCAGAGTAATCTGTATACTTTTGAATCATCAACTGACTTAACTGTTTCATTAACTGATAGCGTAATCACAATTCTCATCACCTCTTTCACTAAAAGCTAGTCCGTTTATACTTAAACTTCGCATATTTAATTTTTGCGTACTCATATCTACCGAAATTAACTTTCTAACTAATAAATGTTTAAAGTAATTAATTGACGAACCTTGTTCCAAATTATATTGATCCTCAAACTCATTACAGATTTCTATGAGAACCTTATCAGTATTTTGGAATCTCATTAAATAACTAAAAAAGACTTTTATAAAAGCTTCATCTTCAATTTCTTCTAGATAATAATATTTATGAATCCACGAAATATTCCGGCTCATAAAAATAGGAATATCCTTTTCTGTTACAATGCCCCAATCAATTCCTTTTCTTTCCCAATATTCTCTCTCTATTTCAAACTTCTCAATTATCCGTTCGTCTTCTAATTCGCTACTAGGTTTTATAGTTCTAGCAATATATCTTATTTCTTTTCCTTCTCGAACTGTAAGGGAAAAATCTGTTGTTAGTGTAATTAATGTCTCAGTCCTTGTGCAAATAGGATGACGAATCCCTTTCTCTTCAGCGATTTTATATGTTATTTCCCGATTTAACGGAAATTGTTCACGAATATCTATAATTTCTTCTACCCATTCCATTATAAAAAAATAATTCCGCTCTAAATCAGACAATAACTCATGTCTTCTATTTGTTTTCCATCCTTTCAAGCGAGAGCTATTCCCTGTTGAAGAAACATTTTGTATTGTTAACCAGGGTTTATAGTTATTTAATTCCCCTTGTCCTCTGC
The DNA here is from genome assembly GCF_044764345.1 of Bacillus sp. NPDC094106. NCBI lineage: Bacteria > Bacillati > Bacillota > Bacilli > Caryophanales > Bacillaceae > Bacillus > Bacillus sp. NPDC094106. The sequence continues at coordinate 38,358 of NZ_JBIWHY010000021.1, forward strand.
CTTCTTTTATATACTTCTCTATTTTCTTTTCCGTCCAATCATTTTTACGCTTTGCCATTTTTATATCCCCTCTTAAAAATTTTTTATCATTCTCAATATCGGATATTTTTATGCGTACAATACATATCCCTATTAAATTTCTTATAAAATATCCGTTTCCCTTTTAATGTTGATATAAATTTTGCAATACTTGTTTTAACTCTGGTTTAATTGCAGTAATAGAATGTACTGCTGGTACTTGTTGTCTATATCTGCACACTTGAAGCATAAACTAATTCTAATAATAATACTGTAACAACTGTACCCGTACGACGACATCCGTTTTTATTTTTTACTACAAGGACTCAACAACTTTTATAAAATAATCCTCCTAATAATTTTCTTCATTACCCTAAATATCCTGTTGTAGTTTTATAAAAAAGATTGATTATTCAAAACTTATCAATAACTAAAACGTAAAAAGTCATAAAAAATAAAGGGTGATACGTATTAGTCATGTATAATATGTATCACCCTTTAATAAGAAACTGGTACTTTTCTTTCATTCTTTTCACTAACTTTAGAGTCCAGAGTTTTTGTTATTATGTAGTACAAAGATGTACCAGTTAATCCTAGAGTAAGAAGCAATCCCCCCATATATATAGGGCGAATCCACTCTCCAACGATGATCAACAACGAAGATACAATCATCGCTCCGTAGAAAGTCAAGCTATTAAAAGCCATATAGGTGCTACGAGCGTTAGGTGGTGCTAGTTCCCCTATCATCGCCTGTTTAATAGGAACATACATCAGTTCACCAATTGTTCCAATAAACATGGCAATAAAAAGAAGCAACACGCTATTTGTAAAAGCAAAAACACTAAAACATATAGAAAAGATCAACATTCCTGTAACTAGAGTCCAGCGATCACTCCACTTTTTAAATAAGAATAATACAACACTTGATAGGAGAACTACAAGAATTGTATTCTCCGTTCGGAGAAAACCTAGCATCTTTGTGCCATCAAGCATGAAATCTATTCCAAACAATGAAGCTGAATGATGGGGTATATCTTTTTCAAGACGAATCCCAATATAGTTTGTTAAAGACTGTTCCAAGGAAAAAATCAGAATCGCTCCGAAAATATAAAACATAAACAGCTTATCTTTTAAAACGGTCGAATAGGTTTGAAACATCTCTATTGTTGAAAAATTTTTTTTATAATCAGAAGACTTAGATGAAGGTTCCGGTGTATAGGTTTCTGTGATGAAGAATACGGTCATGAATACAGATAACAAAGAGATGAGTGAAATTCCAATAAATAACTCAAACAAGTGGTTTTTAAAAAGAAATGCTCCAATGATTCCTCCAATAGCAGTTGATAAATTCCCCAGCCAGTAGTTAATTGTAAATACGAGCTTTCTCGATTCGGAACTAGTAACATCAATAATCATAGCTTGTGCTGCTGGCTGAAACATTCCTCCACAAAACATATTGATGATAAAGAATGCTGCGGTAATATAAGGAAGGTTAAACCAAGGGGAATTACAAAGTGCTATAAACAGATACGAAAGCAATATACCAAGTTCAGAATAAATCATTATTTTTCTCCGACCTATTTTGTCTGAGACATGCCCCCCGATAAAACCTCCAATGACCCCACTAATTACAATTATTATAAGAATAATACCCGTTTCAGTAGCTCCAATTTTCTGAGCAAAATAGATTGCCAGAAAAGGTATAACAGCCATGGAAATAAGGCTGCCTAGAAATTGCATGGACAAGCGAAGTTTGATGTTGGGATGGATATCTCTCAATTCCATATAAATCACTCCTTATTTATTAGAGATAGGTACAAATAATCTCAGGGCTTGTATCGTTATATCCTTCCACATCAAGTTTGTATATTCATCAATAAACGTTAAACGCATTCCGTTTAAGATGGATAAGTACGATATAGCAACTAATGAAGGTGATTCTTCATAAAAGTAACCCAGCCTTTGCCCTGCTTCAATAACCGGATGAATACAGTCTATAAATGCATTTACGAAATCATTTAGTTCTTTGAAAAGCTTTGGAAATCGATCAGGTCTCGCAAGAACCTGCTGAATTAGACGTAGGTACTCACTTCTCATTGCAAAGAGTTGTACATGGCAATCTATCATTTCCTTCACAACTTCAAGAGGCTCACCTTTAAAGTGTTCTTCTATCTCAATAAAATATGGTTTAATTTCCTCCAATGGCTCCAAAATCGCTGATTCATAAAGTACTTCTTTTGAATCAAAATACGTAAATACGGTACCAAAGCTAACTCCTGCTTCTTTTGCTATTTCGGCAACTTTTGTCTCTGCAAAACCATTCTCACTATATAATTTAATTGCGGCGTTTAGGATAGTAGATCTTTTTCTTTTCTTTTTTTCATCTTTAGTAAGTCCAGGTTCCATTTCGATACCCCTTTCATAAAATTTGATTGATTAATCAATCAAATTTTATTGTAATTTATTCCCATTGTCAATATGATGAAGGAATTTATTTTTACAGTTAATTATATTCGAACTTCGTGAACGAATAAATTTATTTTAAAAGTCGTTATTCCATTAAATGGCCCGATTGCTGAATAAGAAAAAATCCTGCACATCAACACAGGATTTTGATCAAACTTTTTTACATATTATCAATAACTGAACTACTTAATAAAAATTGCCATGCTTTTTACCCATATCATTTTGTTTAGAGATAATAAAGTTGTTTCATTTTGTCCCTAGAAATGAAGTAACCTCCTACCTGTTAATTTAGTAGGAAGTAATTAACGTTGTTTAAAAATTGCTTTACTGCTTTCATAAAGCGATATTTCACGAACAATAAAGTTGTTTCATTTCGGAGGGCGAATAATTACACATAGCCCTCTTTTTTTAATTGTTTATTTTAGTCAATATAGATTTAACAAAGTTTGTTTTATCATCTGCATATTTATGTTTATTATTGGGATTAGCCTGTGAAAGTTGAATCTTTAACTGTTCATACTCAATCCGAGCAGTTTTATTATTTTTTAAGTAATCTCTAAAACACAATTGTTCAATTAAATATTTATTACCCTTTTCATACATATGAATTTGATGTGTTCTCAGTTCTCCCTTATTAAAATAATATCTTTCAGGTAATACATCTTTTCTATACCTATAATTTAATTGTTCTAACTTAGCAATACATTTCACAACATTTTCAAAATTCTTTAATTCAATCGCAATATCAATAATAGGTTTTGCACTCAAGTGTGGAATAGAAGTACTTCCAATATGGTGTATTGCCAAAATGTATTCTCCAATTTGTTTTTCAATCAATTGTTTCTCTTTTGAAAATTCGATTTCCCATTCCTCAGTCCAAGGAACTAAAAAAACTTCGCCATGGGGTAACCCTAACATTTGATTAACTCCTCCTGCATACAGCCCTTTTTCACGAATATAATATCGAAATATTCTTTCTTTTATTATATAGTATACAAATAAAAAGATGGTGTGAAATTCCAATTCACACCATCTTTTTAAATAACTATTTTAATTTTTAAAGGACTTTATTATTTTTTTAACAACTTTAATATTTGTGTACACATTTATCAAACAGTTGTATTCTTCGATGTACATCTTTCTTTTAACGTGTACAACTTTCTTTTAAATTCACAGTTTTTAATTGTGTACGATTAAACCGTTAGGGCGAAGACGACTCATCATAATTTCATCAACAAATTTCCCTTGCGCTTTTAAGCTCCCTTTCTTTATTCCTTCTTCTACAAACCCAAACTTTTCATATAATGCTTTTGCACCAGGATTTGTTTCTAAAACACCTAGTTCTACTCTCTCCAGCAATAACCAATTATCTGCAAGATCAAGTATTTTCGTAAGCAAAGCTTTGCCAATTCCTTTATTATGATATTCGCTATTTACACCAATGAATAAATCACCTGAATGCGACCTTCTTCCTTGGCCTTGACTCAAACCAACAAACCCAACAACTGCACCATCATACTCTGCTACAAATTCAAATTGATTAGGCGCTAAGTTTCGAATTCTATTTTCCATCGCATCTACTCGCATACTAGGCAAGAAAACCATATAAGGTAACACCTCATTTTGTGTGCATATGCGATGAATTGCTCTAGCATCTTGAATCTCTACTGCACGAATTGTAACTTCCATCATATCCCTCCTCGTGTACAACTAATTATAAAGTAAAGAATATTCAAATGAAATATATTATTGTATATTCCATAACCTATTCAATGAAAAAGAACCCTATATTCTCCAAGTTTATAGGATTCCTTTTACGCTTATTATATGATTGGGCTCCATTGCTATATAGACTCCAGTTTCGCTTCTAAACTCCTTCCGTACCATAATCCTCGATCGTTAACTTTACACTGTATGTGATTGGAACCTTACTAAATGTTTTATCCCAATCTTTTTTAACCTTTTTCCATACTTTTGGATACTCAATTTTTAATCTGTTACCGAAGCCAGCAACATCAGTCTGATATTCCTTTTGAATTTTTTTTAATGTATGTTTCGCCAATCGTTTTACTTCTTGTTCCGCGGACTTTTCTACACTTTTTAGAAACTTATTTTCAAAAGGTTCCCCTGAAGCGACCCATTTTTCAGACAGCCGCCCCTCTGATTCGATGTTCACATGAAAAGAGATTTTATTTCCTTTAACATAAGGTTGAATTTTACTTTTCATAGATTTTACTTCATACATAATAGATTTCCCTGTCTTTTTATCAAGGGTTTTCACCAAACCGCTTTTCCCTTTTCCTGTTATCCATGTTAAACCTTCTAACTCATTTTCATTCAAAAAACCTCGCAGCTTTTTTGTCTTTCCTTTGATTATGGCAGCTCCCACATATTTCACTTCCCCATTTACCGCAATCACATTTGGCAAAAGAAAACTAGCCCCTGATTGTACCTTTCCTGGTAATTTAGCAAGCGGCATGGGAGGTGAAATCCGTGATGATCTATATTGATTATCCCCAATCTCAATCAAACGGAACGCTGGAATTTCTCCTTTTTCCTTCGATTTCAATGTCTCGCTAGCTCGGCCCTTACTAATTAACACGAGACTACTTGGTCTCATCTCATTATCACGGATAAAAACATCCAATAACTGGTTCAAACTATACGCTCGCGCAAGACTTTCACTAACAACAACCACTTTCGTGTGATGGAAGATTATAGGGCGCTGCCTTCTTAATGCAACTTCACGAATCGATTGGTGAAGAGAATCTCCGGTTTCAGAAATATTCGTGTAAGCTTTTTGTTGTGGTCCTCCACCTTTTCCTCCACCTGATGATTGTGGTTTAACAAATTGAAAGGTTGATGTTACAAGATTTTTTTTCTTATAACTTCCTCCGCGTTCTTCAATCTTTTTCTCAACATTCGTCTCGTTGTCTTTATCAAATGCCAGGCCTACCGCGAAACCCAGCTCTTCAATTTCATGACTGCTCCAACATCCTGTAAGAGTCAAAAGCAAAAAAACTGATGATAAAATCAAAAGAAGTCGTACATTATTCACACTTTGGTTCATTCTTTCTCTTCCTCCATCTCGAAATTACAAGAAGAAGCAGTGGTAGAATACCAAATAATATTATCGCCGCATTACCCATCATATCCCCTAATTTAAATAGATCATTCATGTTTTTCGGAATTTCAGCAACGATATAAATAACCGGAAGTAACCCATACAGAAATGAATGAATATTCTTGTTAAAGAGCTGTGCCAGTCCTAAAGCAGCGGCATAGTAGCAGATTGTGTAAGTTGCAAAGATTTGCATAATCCATATCACAAGTAACAAAGACTCAAAGCGTTCAAATATTAAACCGGAGATTTCAAAACTTCGCATAAGATCAATCGTAGGCCATGTTCTCATTACCACCCCATCAACAGAAAACGTTCCTATCACCATTACAACTGTAATGACATAAAAAATTAAGGGAATAGTAGTTCCAATTAGAACAACTCTTACACCTTGAAGTGGTTGTTTCATAAATGCCAAAAGGAGCAACATGATTTCAGCACCTGAATATGCAAGAGTTGTTGTTTTTAAGCCTTTTAGTACCGGGATAATCCCTAACCCTAATACAGGACGAAGATTGTCTATCTCAAATATTCCAATGCTCATAAAGGAAGTCAGCAAGAAAATAAAGACTGTAATTGGAAATATAATTTCAAATAAACGTGCTATCGAATTTATTCCACCTAAGTTTAAATAGAGGCTCACCCACATAAATGGCATGACAATAGCCCACCCAGGGGTTCCTTCCAGTAAAAAGAAACTTGTTATTCCTTCCAGCGTTTTGACTTGAAATGAAGCAAGTGTAAAAAAGTAACCCACTATAAATAAGCTAAGTAACGCTCCCAACCATTTCCCTACAATTTCTTGACTATATTGATAAAATGTTTTTCCGGGAAACTGTTGACTTAATTTGACGATGATTACCCCTGCAACCATCGCAATTAATCCGCCTAAAATAACAGTTACCCAAACATCTGGTGTATTTACTTTCTCTGCAGCTGTTCTGGGCAAGGTGAGAATTCCTACTGCGAGTACATAATTGATAAGAATGACAGCTGCTTGCGAAGTCGGAATTCGATCTTTAGAGCTGGTAATCATCATTCTTCACTTCCTTTTCGTATCGAATCTTTCATATTCATCATTTTCGGACGACGTTTCATCATCTGTAGTGGCATACGAAGCATGAAATCTTTCCAATCACTTAATTGATAAAGAACGGCGGGACTAGCATAGGGCACGCCAAAACTCTTCAACCTCGATATATGACTGCATAGAGAGAGAAAAAACAGAATGACTCCGTATAGTCCAAATATGGCAGCGCTAAACATGGCTACAAAGCGAAGCATACGTAGTGGTATTGCTGTACTATAATGAGAGAGCGCAAAGGAAGAAATAGCGGTAGCCGCTACTACAATTACCATGATTGGACTAACAATTCCTGCCTCTACGGCAGCCTGCCCAATGATTAATCCACCGACAATTCCCATCGCCGAACCAATTGGCTTAGGCAGGCGTAACCCTGCTTCCCGCAAAATTTCGATGGCTATTTCCATAAATAAACCTTCTATAATGGCAGGAAACGGAACACCTTCCCGTCCCCCTATGATTGAAATGGCTAACTTGGTCGGAATCAATCCGGGATGAAATGAAATAAAGGAAATGTACAAGGCAGGTGCAAAAAGAGAAATAATTGCTGCCCCATAGCGCAATAAACGAATAAGTGTACCTGGGATCCAACGTTCATAATAATCTTCGGGCGATTGCATCATCATGCTAAATGTAAGTGGAACAATCAAGGCAAAAGGTGTTCCATCCAATAAAATTGCAACCCGCCCTTCCATTAATGCAGCGATGACACGATCAGGTCGCTCTGTGCTCTGTACCTGCGGAAAAGGACTGAGATAATTATCTTCGATAAGCTGCTCCACATAGCCTGACTCTGGCACATTATCAATATTGATTTTCTGAATTCTTTTCTTAACTTCTTCTACTAATTCCGAATCAGCAATCTCTTTCATATAGGCAATAACCAAGTCTTTTTTTGCTCGCTTTCCTACATGAAATTTTGTTAATGACAATCCCTCGTTTTCACCATGTAGCCGTAAAAGAGCGGTATTATCAGACAAAACTTCTGTGAAGCCTGCACGTGGCCCTCTGACTGATACTTCTGATATGGGCTCTTCAACATTCCGTGTTTTTCCTTTTTTTGTACCAAGAATTAATACATCTGATAAGCCCTCAATCAAAAGTGCCGTTGAGCCCATCAACACTTTTTCCATCAACTCTTTTATAGAATGAACTTCTTCTACGCCACTAACGGCAAGAACTCGATTCTTAAGAAACTCTTTTAAAACGGTACCTTCCATATCAGATGGTTCACATTTGTATTCTTCATAAAAATTAAGCATCAATGACTTCATAATATGCATATCAATAAGATCTTTATCCGATAGCCCCTCCACAAAAACAAGCGCTGCTCGAATGTTTGTCCCCCCCATGTTAAACTCTCGAAAGTGTACATCCGAGTTATAACTCCCTTCTTTTTTTACAAGCTCTAGATCCAAGGTAAAATCGCCTGTAAAATAATTTGGAACATTCGGAATAGGCTTATCCTGATATGTATCGGCTTGTTTTTCTGTTTGCCTCATCTTTGATTCCTGCTCTTTCACCCTCATCACTCTTTCTCTTTAAAATCTTAGTGTACATTCCAATTCAGCCACAATCTAATACAGTACTAATTTCAGCAGCAATCAAAGCATTTTGCTTAGTTTCCGAGCAATTCAACATTACTCTCTAATGAAAGCAAAAACATGATAGCGAATGTTTTTCAAGTTGAGAGGTTATTTATCCATTAAGACCCACCATTTTTCAGTTTATTTTTCCCAATATTACATGTTATATGTAATGCTTCTCCTGTTTGCCGTAACTTACATTTCACTTTTCATACTGAAATATACCCTTTTTATCTTGTTAATGATAAGCTCTCATTTTCACCATAGTGCTGCAAAAGAGCAATATTATCGTTTAATCTTTCTATGAAACCTATCCGTGAATCTCTGACCAACACCTTCGATATGTGCTCTTCAATATTCCGTCTTTTCTCTTTAGTTAGAGGAAGAATGAATACATCGTATGATACATTTCATCATTCTTCCTCTAATGCACGGATCCAACCAAAAATTTTTGAAAACACATATGGAATGAAAAATACGATAAAAGCTGGAACAACAACTTTCCAGCCTGGAAGATAGGAAACAATCGTTTTCCACATTTTAATCACCCTATATCAGCAGTTGACACCGCGATTTTTCCACACCAATCAGAATTTCTTAAGCATTATTATGTCTGATAAGCGGAAATTTAATCCAATCGTAACTTTACAACACATGTCTCTACTATCGATTAGTGAACATTCAAAATAATATTCCTGTCTACTGTGACAACACTATGCTTTAAAACACGAAAAGGCTGCAAAGCTTGCTTAGAAAAGCGCTTTGCAGCCTTTTGATTTCTTGTTTTACCTAAATAAAAATCAATATATTTAATTTACTTTTTTAAAACTATATATATCCATTTTGATTTTCCAACATATAAGCCACGGCTATGAAGAACAAAAGGTGATCGCTACTTATTTTCTCTCTTTGTTTTCACTTGGCATGGGGCAGAAAAAGGATCTGACCGCTTCTATGCATGGCCGGATTCTCTCTCTCACCTAAAAAGAAAGGTTTTATGTCGACTTTTCAATTTGTATTTATATAGCAAAGATTCTAAAACTATCTTAGGGCTATAACATTTTAGCTTGTTGTTTACGATTTTCTACATAATGTTGAAAAATCCAAATGGTTACAGTTAGCCAAAAACAGCTTGCTAAATAGCCTCCTAATACATCGCTTGGATAATGTACACCAAGATAAATACGGCTTACTCCAATTGCTACAGTCATTATTACGCTGATAAGAATTAAAAAAACACGTCCAATTCGCGTAGTGATATGACGCCATAGTAAAAATGTAAGCACGCCATATAAAGCGAACGCTTCCATAGAATGTCCACTCGGAAAACTATATCCGCTTTCCTCGATAATTCGGTGTAGTGTTGGTCGAGCACGTTTAAACATAAATTTTAATACTTGGTTAAAAACTGCTGTACCCATAATAACTGTTACAAATAATATAAGCTCTGTACGATGATGTAATACTTTGTACAAAAAAAAGAGCGCAAGAACGGAAATGACAATAACGACAGATGTAGATCCAATCGTAGTAAAAAACTTCATAATTTTTGTCATTGTCGGCGATTCAAACCCTTGAATAAACGATATAACAGTGTTGTCAAATTTTATAATCTTTTGTTCACCAATTAAGATTGCTATTAAAGCAAAACCCATAATTGAAGCTAAACTTAAAAAGAATGCACGTGTAAATTGTAGTTTTAAATTCATGTTGATCTTACTCCTAAAAAATTATTATTTTACTTTCTTGTTACTTGATTGTACCCATCCCACTAATTTTAACACGTACTTTAACATTTACATCAGCCTTTGCTAATGATTTTTCCCATTGATGTTGAACTTTTTTCCAATCCTCATATGTATAAGCCCGTGCATATAATCCTAACCCTATAGGATCAATTTCGGCAATTTGTATTTTCTTTATTAAACGTTGAAAATCAGTTTTTAACTGTTTTTGAATTTTTTGTTCCAATGTCATCCCATCATTCCTAACATTAAAAGGAAACAATCGTTCTGAAATTAAAATTCTCATATGTACGTTTATATTAAAAATAAAACGATCCTTGTATTGTACACTTGTTTTTACTTTGGTACCTTCAGAAATAAAACTTAGCCAATGCTTATCTTTACTGTTAGATTGTAACGGTACTGCAATGGTAAATGGAAATTCCCCTTCTATTTTATTCTGCAGGATACGTAACAATTTATTTTCTTCGGGGGTTATAGTTAGTTTGTATCTATTCTGTTCATCAAATAATGCGGAACCTGTTAACTTTATATCGCTATTCTTTTTAATGGCAGAAATACTCGTTGTCATTCCTTTTTCTTTCGTTTGATTATGAAAATCTTGAAGAGTCGTTTTTACTGTAATATTTCTTCTATGTGCTGTCTCAAGTAATTTTGCCAAATATACAGGAAGACGCGGTTTATTTTTAGGAGCATAATAAATTATGTCTGAAACAGGACCATCCACAGCAACGATTTTTGTGGTTACAGTGTTTTTTGGATCCCGATAGAAAGGATCTAAATAATCTGCCCACTTCTTTTGTTTTAAAAGTCGCTTTCCAATCAAAATAATTTGTGTCTTACTTCCCGATGTCAAAGCCATAACCATTGTATCAAATTTTTCTCGAGAGTTTCGTACCGTAACGGCTTTTACACCATATTGTTCCTCCTTAATCTTGGCTTCTTTGTTGAAAACAGGGCTTGATAAGTATACTTTCAAATTATCATTTTCGTCCAAATCTAAACCGAGTATCAGTGTGAGTGTAACATCTTCAACATTCATTTGGTCCAAACACCCAGTGAGCAAAAGAACCGGTATTAAAATACTGCACAATATTTTCGGTTTCAATGTGTTTCCCTCCGAAAGTATTTTTTGTATATCAAATTATATACCCATAAAAAAATAGGGAATAAATAGGCCAGTCCAAGCCCTGCTTTCGATATAAATTTTTGAAACATTTCTGATTCATTCCAAGAAGGATGAGTCCAGAACGTTACTACAATCACTGCTAATAAGAAAATAGCTACATGAAGAGTATGATCTTGTTTTCCAATTAATTGACTAGAACAAAATACAGCACAGTATAAACTAGGGATCCATGCTGTAGAGACAACAAGTAGATAAATAGCCAATAAGATCATATCAAATCGTTCTAAAAAACGAAATTCAATGACTTTAAGTAAGTTCAGTACTGGTTGATTAAATTCTATAATTGCATCGGGACTGAAAAATATAAAGCAAACAACAGTTGCAAACAAATAAAAACAGACTGTTAAGGTGTTAGCTATAATAATGCCTCTCATTGCATATTGTTTCTTTTGTAAAAAAGGGTACAGAAAAAATGCAATTTCAAATCCTATAAAGGAAAAAATAGTAGATGGAACAGCTGCAAACACAGGTCTCCACCCTTCTTTCAATAATGGAAGAAAGTGTAGCCAATTACCATCTTTTAATGGTATGAAGAAAAAAATTGGAATCCACATCGTCATATAAAAGACTAACTCACAGTAACGCCCTATAATTCGGACACCATTACGGGCAACGAAAAAAGTTGGAATAGCAAACAAAAATAAAATGATATAATCCGAGGTTTTAGGCAGAAGCCATCCTTTGATGTAAAGCATTCCACCAATGAGAACTGTCCATGCATAAAAAACAAAATAGATCATATAAAAAACAATTATTGTTTTACCAATAATTTTCCCAAATAATCGTATAAGAATTTCATATAAGGTATCATTCGGATACTTCTTAGCCGTTTTAATTAGAAAAACACTTGCTGTTATAGAGCAAAACCAGCCAATGAATAGCGCTATCCAGCCATCTGTTCCGGCCTTTTCCGCAAGTACCCTAGGAAGGGATAAAACACCAGACCCTACTTGTGCTGCATTAATTGTAAAAATATATTGCATGACAGTGATGTCATTATATGCATATTTTTTCATATTTTCACCCTTTATCAGGATTATTTTTGTTGTGATTTGTCGTAACATTTTTAGAATCGTTCTTCATTAACCACAATGGAAATCGAAAAAACGTATCCTTCATACCTGATAATCGAAAAGGTGCAAGCGGACTTCCATAAGGAGTTCCTAATGATTCTAGACTTATGAGATGTGCAATTATAGTCATCCAACCGATAACAATCCCTACGACTCCAAACAAAGCTGCTAATAACATCATGGGAAATCGCAATAACCGAATCGCTAAACCCATGTCATAGTTAGGAACAATAGCAGAGGCTATAGCTGTAACCGCAACAATAATAATCATGATATTACTCACAATTCCCGCTTGAACAGCAGCTTGTCCGATGACAATACCACCTACAATTCCTACAGTCTGGCTAATAGGGGTAGGTAAACGAAGAGCAGCTTCTCTCATCATTTCTAAGGTCATCTCCATAAGTAAAGCTTCTATGACTGGAAGAAACGGAACTCGTTCTCTTGATTCTGCAATAGATAAAAAAAGCTGCACAGGAATCACTTCAAAATTAAATGAAATAAACGCTACATATACTGCTGGTAAAAATAAAGCAATTAAAAAACCTACAAAACGCAATAATCGAATAGCGGAAGCAACTAACCAGCGTGTATTGTAATCATCCACACCTTGAAAAAATGAAATGAAATTTGTAGGAGCAATTAATACATTTGGGCACCGATCCACGATAATAACAAATCTGCCCTGAAGAATTTGGGATACAGTTGCATCTGGCCTTTCAGTTAACATGAACTGTGGAAACGGCGAATAAGGATTATCTTCAATAAATTCGATTAGTTCACCCGTATTAACAATCGTGTCTACTTGAATATTTCGAATTCTATTTTCAAGTTCCTCCAGTACTTCTTCGGAAGCCACATCTCTTAAATATAAAATAGATGCTTTCGTTTTTCCCCTACTGCCAATTAAAATCTCTTTTAATACTAATTCTCGGTTAGGAATATATCTTCGTATTAAGGCTATATTCTGACTGGATGTTTCTACAAATCCTTGATGAGCACCTTTTAAAGAAAGTTCATTCCCAGGATCTGTAATATCTCTTTGTGGCCACCCTTTAGTATTTAGTCGATATCCTTCTTGGTTATCAATAAGTAAAATACTATCTCCCTCAAAAATAGCATTTTCAACTTGCTTCCACGATGTATTAATTATTTGAATTTCTCCTATTGTAACAGGTAGATCTTTACTAGAATCGAACGAGTTATGTATTAAGGGACTTAAGATATTATTATGAATGACTTGTTTATCTACTAATCCCGATAGATATACTAAAGCAGCTTCTGATCCATTTTTTAATTGAAATCTACGAATGACCAAATCAGGAGCTTGTTGGAAAATCTGCTGAAGTTGATTTATATTTTCTGATAAATCCGAACTGAGGTTATAATTTTCTATATTTTCTTTTTGAAGACTTGTATTTCTATTCTCTGGACGATTCATGGAATGACGTCCGTTTTTTAAGAACTTTAAAAATGTAAACACACTTTTTACTCCCTTCGAAAAGAGTATTCCAATATTTTTTATTGTGTATATTTTAGGGAGATTTATTCTATCATCCAGTATAAAGTGAAACTTTAATCAGTGGAGGTTTTCTTCATCCCCTACTGATTATTAGCTCCCATCAATCGGGCCTTTACGGTTAAAGGACTATTTCTTATCCAATCTCCCTTTACACCTAAAGGAGCGGGCTTTCCTGTTCGAAAAATTTGTAATTAAAAAGCTTTGCAAAAAATCTTGCAAAGCTTTCTATTATTGCCTCTTATTCTTTTTTCTGAAAAGGCTGAATATATTAATTTTCGGGTCTACAAATAGGAAGAGTGATATCAATTGTTGTTCCCTTATTCACTTCACTTTCAATACATATCTTTCCTTGATGTGCTTCAATAATTTTATAACAGATCATTAACCCTAAGCCAATCCCCTCTTCTTTGATACTATAAAAAGGTTCTCCAAGATATGGTATACGCTCTTTGGGAATCCCGCATCCTTGATCAATAAAACGAAGACTTATTTGATGATTATCAAGTTTATTAATTTGAATCAAGATTTCCCCTCCCTTTTGCATGGATTCAATTGCATTTTTTAAGATATTAACAAATACTTGCTTTAATTGATTTCCTTCACAAGGTATCAATGGAATGTCAGGTGTACAATCCGTTCTGATTTGTATATTATTCATTAATGCTTGAGGTTCAAGTAGCATTACAACTTTATCAATTAAAATACTTATATCATTAGGTTGTATCTTTACCGCCTGTGGTTTTGCTACTACCATAAATTCATTCGTAATACTTTCTATTCGCTCAATTTCTGATGATACTACATTTATATAACGAAGACTATTTTCATTTTCCGTTGTTTTTAGTAATTGCATAAATCCTTTCATTGCGGTTAAAGGATTTTTAATTTCATGAGCTATTGCTGTAGCTAATTGCCCAACGACAGCAAGTTTTTCAGATTTCCGTAATAATTCTTCTGTTTTTAGCCGTTCTGTAATATCCCGAGACATACTTAAAAAAACTTCTTTTCCATTCAATTTAAAAATGCGAATACTAAACTCCGTAGTCATTTTTTTTCCTGTTCTAAAAACATATTCTTCTTGTAAGGTGAAAGAACGTTTTCCTTCTTTAATTTTCCCTGTTAGTCTTCTGAAAAACGGAGAATTTTGAGAAACAAGATCAAAAAATGGCGTAGTGAGAAATTCGTTTCTACTGAGATTGAACCTTTCACATCCAGCTGGATTTACTTCAATGAATCGAGCTGGATGTCGCTCTTTATCCAATTCCACTACGTATACCGCATCAGTTGCCTGCTCAAACAACGCACGGTATTTCAATTCACTTTCTTGTAATTGTTGATGTAATTGATGTCGTTCTCTTTCTGCTTGTTTTCTTTCGGAAATGTCTCTATATATTGCTGATAAAGCTATCACGTTTCCCCTTAAATCTAGAATAGGTGAAACTGTCAAACTTACATCAACAAGACTTTTATCTTTTCGTTGTCTAACTGTTTCTAATCTAGTAATTGCGGATTCTCCAGACAGAACTTTCTGGATATTCTGCATAGATTCCTCCATTAAAAAATCAGGTACACTATCTGATTTTTTTCCCATGATTTCTTGTGCTGATCGACCAAACATCTCTTCATAAGCTTTATTAACTTGTAAAATATTCCTTTCTCGATCAGATATGATAATAGCATCTACGTTATGATTTATAAATGATTCCAATCGTTCTTTCGTTTCCCTTAATTCAGATTCCACCTTTTTCCTTTCGGTTATATCAATTGTAGAACCAACAACCTCAATAACTTTTCCATTACGCTTAATTGGCCTAAGCGCAATGAGAACAATAGTTTCATCATTTGGCCAAGGAAGTTCAAATGTAATTTCTTTCCCTTCCCATGCTTGTAGATAGTACTTCAGCAGTTGAGGAACTAGATGGGCCGGAATAATGGAAGAATCTATGGTACGTAAACTTTTTCCTACCACTTGTTCAGAATAAAATCCATTTTGATAATAAAATTGTCCATCACACAAAGTATGTATAAAATGTGTATCCACTTTTATAAATTTAAAGATCCCTCCTTGAAGTTCATGTACAGTATCTTTGAGTTCTTGCTTCGATTCTTCTAATTTTTGATTCATTCTAGATAAGTTTTCTGTTAAAGAATATAATTTTTGATAAGCTTCAGTAAGAAAAAGTCCTATTAAAAGTCCCATCCCCCCAAATAATAAGCCTTGAGCATAAAGAATGTTAGATACTGCATGAGGAATGAAGAATTCGCCTACCAACCGAATTATAGCTACGTAAATAGCCAGATAAAGAAAAGTACTTTTAAAAGGATGTAAATTTTTGAAATATGTTTTAATAATAGTAAATATAATACCCATTCCTAAAAAAGCAACTACAGCTGGTCCGCAATATCCATCCATATAAAAGACACGCATTATAATAATACTGATTAATGTAATCCAGCCAGCAGTACGCCCAAAATAAACAAATGATAAAATAAGAGGAACAATCCGAAGGTCATAGTAAAATCCCATATATTGAAAAGAAAAGAACATTAAAATAACAGCAACGACTCCTCCGTATAACTTTGCGAAGAATGGCTTGGACTTAATTACAAATACTTGGATGAATATAGTAGAACTAACTAGAAAAGCAAAAATAGAAAGATTAATAAAAAAGTCTTTAATAAACATGCAATGTCCCCCCCTTATCTCAAACACATTCGACAAAAAAGAAGAAAATCCTACAAATAATATAAGTCCTATTTCTTTTTGATATGGTACTTCCTAATAAGAATAAATCTAACATTCATAAAACACAATATCAGGAACAAAAAATAATTCCTATGAACTTCTTATTTCTTTTAGATCATTTTTAGGTTTTGAAAGTTACGTGTTCGCTACTGATAAAAGTATCTTTATGTACATCAGTAAAATAAATGTCGTATTTATTAGAATTTTGTCTTTTTTTGTTGCATTATTGTATTTTTAATGTTAGACTTATAACTACAAAGAAGGAGTGAACAAAATTACTTACCGTTTTGATTTTTCAGAATTTTTAGTTTTGTTGTCTATCTAATTTTACTGAATTGACATGTGTATCTGTTCTCCACTCTTACTCTTTCTTTGTTGTACCCTATAACAAGAAAACAACTTGTCCTTATCCAAGTTGTTTTCTTGTATAAACATTTCGTTTATTCTTCGATAACCATTCAGACTTCTTTGATTTATTGAATCAAAGGTCGAAGCTTTATCAAGACATTCTACACAAAAAAATACCTATTTTTATAATTACAGATAAACCTAGATTTTATCTACCACACATAATTAACAAGCTAACAAAAAACATGCCTTACACTCAAAAAGCCGCTCTCCATAAACGATGGAAATCGGCTTTTGTAATTTAACAAGAATTACGATTTATTAGCTATGATCATAAAACGTTTTGAATTTGTACGGATTCCTTTTTCAGTTTTGTTTATTCTTATGAATTGTTTCAAAATGTCAAAGTCCTCTTCCCTTTCACCAAATCTTGGGATGATAGGTGTATGTTTTAATAAGAAAATGAGGTCTTCAGGTGTTTTGTAATAATCAATAGCATCATACTCCAAGACTTGCACATCAGTAAAACCTGCATACCTTAACTCTCGGACATATTTTTCTTTTAATGTACCGTCTTTTTCCCCTAAGCACTGCCCTCTTCCAAACGCTTCTTTTAAATTCAATTTATCATGTTCACTGACTTGCTGTGTTAAGAAAATACCCTCCTTTTTTATTACCCTTGCTACTTCCGCCGCCGTAAAAGGAGCATGACAACTAGACACAATGTCAAAGAAGGAATGTGGAAACGTCAAATCTCCTGATTCCATTTTGAAAAATCTAACGTTTGGCACACGTGCTTTTTTCAAGTTAGACTGTGCTGTTTCTATCATTCCACTTGAATTATCAATCCCAATCATGAATAAAGCTGACAATGCGATTTTTAGTACATTCTCTCCCCCACCTGTACCAACATCCAGCAGAACATCAGAAGGTTTACATCTCCTGATTACTTCGTCATAAAACCCCCACGTAGCACCTTCAGTTATGTATTTAAGTTTACTAAAATCCCAGCCATTTGATCTTCCAACTTTATCATAAA
This sequence comes from Bacillus sp. NPDC094106, assembly GCF_044764345.1. NCBI lineage: Bacteria > Bacillati > Bacillota > Bacilli > Caryophanales > Bacillaceae > Bacillus > Bacillus sp. NPDC094106. The sequence continues at coordinate 56,295 of NZ_JBIWHY010000021.1, forward strand.
ATGTTTTGTAATCTAATTCATTCATTTTGTATATCCACCTTCCAAAAGAGTATAAAAACTAAGGTTATCAGACTTGTTAATGAAACGATCCAGTGCCTTGATTTGATAATAATGGTGACTACCGAAACAGATTCAAAGTCCCTATTTCTGAAAAAGGATAGACTCCTCCCTTGATGGCTGGTACGCGTTTTATCCAACCCGAGAACTAATTACTTCGAACAATACGGACAGACATCCATTTCACCTCATTTGAACGAATATATTTATTATATTCTATAATATTTTTGTATATTATAAAATACAGATTATCAGATGAATTTGTGTCCTCATAACAAAAAAAACGATATCCATAAGCCACTTGAACTAGCGACTTGACTCTTCTTGTAATAAGTTAGCTGCCTACCATTAACATTTTTTGTGTAAGAAAAAATAATTTTGCATTCGGTTCTTCTTGTACATCCAACTCTTATTCATCGTTTATTTACAATTTAGTCACATTTATCATGCTACTTTTCTGAAATGTAGTGATAATATTAATTTGTCGAATTTAACTTAATTCGGCAAATAATAAATAGCCTTCATTACCCTTGAATCCCCGCTTCCTTGCGGGGATTCTTGTTATTATTTATGATTCATTCTCTAACTATTTTCTGTGCAGCATTCAAGATTCTTCTGGTTCTGTTGCAAAGTTTCCTAACACATAAAGTGGTAAGAGATATTGTGGTTAAGTTTTACGAAACCGTTAATAATTCCTATAGTTTGTTATACGCCGAAAACCCGAAGCTTGATTACAAACTTCGGGTTTACTTTTCACATAATTCGCCTCACTTTAGAAAGCTTTGCAGCAAAACCATCGTAACTTAGTGTATATTTCGTTTTAGGATAAGCCTATATCCGGACTAAATCTACCAAAATTTGAACTTACAAGTTACAAGTTACAGTACATCATGTAAGTATAATTATGTCCTTTGTATATAAAGTGATTACAATTCTTTCATTCTATAACTATGTTATATACCGAAAATAACGCAACTACATACCAAGATTAAAAATAAAACTAATAGACTTTTAGGGAAATTTTCCATAGGATTCTCCTTTTTTAAGGTTTCTACAAGATTTTATCATAAATTCAATTAGAAAATAATAACATAACAAGACATTGTTCCGACAATATTTTTAAGTATAAAGTAATATTTAACTTGATTAAAAAAATTATGTAAAGAACAGAACCTTTAGATGAAAGAAACCGTTATAAAGTAATACAATAGAAAAGGGAATGTAAATAACAATTCACATCCCCTTTCCATTTTTAATTTAAGTAATTATTGTATTTTAGTGAATTCTATATTGTCCAGATAGTTGTTCTTCTCCCATGCGCACCAAACGTTTTGTAATCTCTCCACCAACAGAACCATTGGCGCGTGCAGTTGAATCTGGGCCAAGTGTAACCCCAAATTCCCTTGCTATTTCATATTTCATTTGTTCAATCGCGCTTGCTGCACCTGTAATAAGAATTTCATTTGTATTGCTATTTTCACGAATATACATCTGTTGCACCTCCAATGTTGTTGGTAATATATTGCTCTAATCACAGGAAAATATACTTATAAACAATATTAACGATTTCACGTAATTTGACCAACTCGCGTAGGCGCCTGAATTCGATGCAGTTGATCCGCATGTGTCGGAAATAGCGCTTTCTTCATTGCAAGCAGAAAATACAGAGGCTTACAATTCTCTTTTTAAAATATTTACATCTGAAGTCGTAGAAGAAAGAGCATTTCTTCTACGATTATCTCCAAATACACGATTCCACTGGACGTTTCTCCGCTTTTATTTGTAATTGCTAAGGAATATTTCGTCATTTTTAACTTTAGATAATAATCCGTTATGTTAATCTCTTATCATTTAAACAGGTATTTTACTTTTAAAAAACGAATTATAATAACAAGTTATTATGATAAATATAAGGAAATTAACATGATGAAGGTGAAAATATGAAAAGAGAATTGATAAAAAAAGCCTCCTATCTACATAAATCAGAACTAGAACAATTGAATCCGGCTATATACGTCGCTGAGAAAGCACATGAAGGGCAATTTCGAGTTTCAGGTGAACCTTATATTACTCACCCATTTGCAGTTACCGAGATCCTGCTAGATTGTAAAGCTGATATCATAACTTTAGTGGCAGCACTACTGCATGATGTGGTGGAAGATACAGATTATACAATTGAGGATATACGTGGTACATTTGGCGAAAAGGTAGCCGATATTGTCGAAGGGTTAACCAAAGTAGATAAAAAACAGATTCCCAGTAAAGAAGAGTATGAAGCAATTAATTTAAAAAAGTTATTGTTAGCTACACAAGCAGATATACGAGTAGCTATTATAAAAGTGGTAGATCGTCTCCATAATATGAGAACTTTACAGGTGAAAACCGTAAAAAAACAAGTTCCTTACGCAAATGAAACACTCAAAATTTTTTCCCCTCTATGTAGAAGGCTAGGATTGTTACATATTCAACGCGAGTTAGAAGATTTAAGTTTTTTTCATCTCAACCATTCTAAATATAAGGACATGAAAATACTTTTACAGAATTATGTTCAGTTACTAGAAGATATGTCTCAAAACATTATTCAAGACATAAATAGCTTCCAAGAGCCCCCTTTAATGTTTGAAGTAGACTACGAAGTGAGTCCTATTTATACGGCTTATTCTCGTCTTCAAGACATTCAAGACATAGCGGCAATATCAAAAATAGTCATCACAACCTCAAGCAATTTAAATTGTTATAAAATGTTAGGAATCATACATCAACTGTATAAACCGATTCCTCATCAATTTGAAGACAATATAGCAATTGAAAACGATATATTAAACAGTTACTTAAAGACCAAAGTGAAAATAAATGATCATGAGATAGTGGTATGTATCCAAACAAAAACAAATCAGGAGATAAGAGATAAAGGAGTGTTCTACATTCTTACAAGAAGTATAACTGATACGGAGATGCAAGGCATCATTTATAAGTTGATAGATCAGTCTATTGTAACTAACGATTTAGTAACTCAAGACGCTCTAGAATTTTATGATTTAGTATCATTTGAATTATTTCAAGATACCATTGTTGTATTTACACCTAAATTAGATCCTATTCACCTGCCACAAGGTGCTACTGTAATTGACTTTGCATTTGCTCTAAATCCTGAGATTGCTAAACACATGTCAGGTGCTAAAATTAATGGTGTAAAAAACACAATAACAGCAAATGTTTCACATCTAGATATTGTTGAACTTTGGATTATTGATAATAAAAGTAAAGTGAGAAACGATTGGTTAAATTTTGCTAATACATCTAAAGCTCAGCTAGAAATTAATAGAGAGTTACAAGGATAAACTTCTGATAACAAAATTCATGTTACCAAAAGGTGTTTTCACAAATGGAAAGCACCTTTTCAATCTACAATTATTTTTAAATAATCTAATACTTTTTTTCTATGGTCCAAGACATTTTTTTAAAGAAACAACAAAACTGTATAGAAATAACAAAATATTCCTTAATCGCAATACTGATCTACTAATTCCTTTAGATGCTCTATGTTTTCTGAAGATACATTTTCTGATAATCTTGCCCCTGCAATAATAGGAGCCCATTGTAAAACCTCATCCTTTGATAAACCAGTATTTTTGCAATATATACGTAAATACATTTCAGCTAATTCTACTGAGGACTGTGAATACAATAGATATGTTCGATATACATCTGCACGAATATCTCCCGAGCTAGCATCAACCCAATCAATAATTTTCACGTTGTCATTACTCATGATCAAATTAAATGGATGAAAATCTCCATGACATAGCCTCGGTTCAAATACAATTGAATCCAATTTTCTTAATAATGTATCCTTTTGTTTTTCATCTAGATTATGTACGGATTCAATCTGGCGATGTAGTTTTTCTGACATTGGTTCAAGTAAATCTGAATCAACAACAACAGCATGCATCTTTTGTTGTACATTGACGCTGTGCAGGAGGAATAATTATCTAGACTGAGAATTGCTGATTTAATTAAAATTTTTGTCCAGTCTAGATAATTTTCACTTGACAATATTTCCTAATATTTTTTCTTTTTATACTAAAATAAATTAATTCTATCTAATTTAGTAAATGTAATTTTTGAATTTGACATTTAAAAACGCCTTCTTATGCTATACTAAAAAACTTAATTAACAACGAATTTATAAAATCCTTATTTTTAACAAAAAAATGTTATTCTTTCTAAACACGTTAGATTAGAAAGAATAACGTTTTTTTGAATTTCTCAGGGTTATATATTTTTTATAAAAGAAAATCCCCATATTTATGTCACAAGTGAACTCGAGTTTGTATCGCCAGACAATTTTTGAAATATATAATCCCTTGTCTTTCCACTCATATAAATATAGCTATTCGTTAAATAGGAATTTAACGCGAAGATGAAAAAGTAAGGTATATCCCCTTCTCTCTTGTTGTAGAAAGACATGAAAATGGATACTTTTTAGACAAGAAAGTAGATACTCTCGTTCATGTTGTTAAAGAATAATAAAGTTGTTTGAAAAATAATAAAGTCCTTTAATAAATAAAATAGTTGTTTAAAAATATGGTATGAAATTGGATTTTTATACCATATTTTTTGTATATGTATAATAGAAGAAAGAATGTTTTGATTTCAATTTATACTCTATCTTTATAAACATCCATTACCTTAAACGTTTGACAAACTAGCAATAAGTCTGGAGTAAAAGTAAGTCCATACTGGCTTAATTCCCAAGTGAAAAATTTAACATGCTCACTATACCAATAATCATAGCTTAAATCCCCTGCACCCTCAGACCTTGCAAAATCACTTGTTACTTCATTCATTTTTAAAAAATCGATCTTTGTATATTTTATAATTGCTAATGGATTATTGTCTCCATCCAATACAATATCGTACTGACCAACTTTTTGAATTTCTTCTCCTTCAAGCTCGTATACACAATGTGCAGCGCATGTTCCTGTTTTGATTCCTTTAACAACTAAACTTCCTAATTCATCTCCCATTTCTTTGGAACCATCTCCAAACATTCATGTATCTGGAACACTCATGTTTAACTCATTTTCTCTAGCGTACATATGCCAATATTCTTCTATCTTATTAACTGACATTAATCACTTACCCCCTTAGTATTTAAATATTGTGAATTTAACATGCAACCTATTATCTGTCAATATTTTAGAAGAACATGTAATACAACTACATCAATCTAATCATATATAGATACAAGATCTTAAGTTTTATTTGTGGGCAATAATTTATTATTCGCTATCCGAAATTTAAACAACTTTATTAACCCTAATAATTGTAGAATGAAAGAATCTGTTAGTTTTTTAAACAATTTTAATAACCATCTTTCTGTTATACGATAGATGATTACTATATTTCTAAGCAGAGAATTAAACAACTTTTTTAACTTTATACACATGTAATAACTTTTGGAGACAAAAATATATATTGATTGTTGATTATTATGTTTTTTGCAATACAAAAGTGCAGGCAAATGCAATAAAAAATACACAGGCTTGCCAGCATTCATATTCAATTTTGTTAGATAGTCGAAAGGGCGTTTTTCAAACGGTAGCTTTCTCCTGTAAAAGCCAATATATGAGCGTGATGGACAAGCCTGTCTACTAATGCTGCCGTTAATTTATTATCACCAAATACTTTATTCCACTGTCCGAACTCTAAATTCGAGGTCACAATTACACTTTTTTGTTCGTAACAGTCTGCAATAATATGAAATAATAATTCGGAACCTTCTTTTTGAAATGGTACATATCCTAATTCATCTAAAACTAATACATCACATGTCTCAATACTTCTTTTGATTCTTTGAAGTGTCCCTTTTTCAAATCCATTCTCTAGTTGTGCAACGAGGTCGGCTACTCGAAAAAAGCGTACTTCGTACCCTTCGCTACAAGCCTTCATACCTAACGCTGTTGCTAAATGTGTCTTCCCAGTTCCTGATGAACCTATACATAAAAGGTTTTGTTTTTGGGATATAAATTTCAAATCACAAATCATTTCTTTTGTAGTGCTTTTTGGAAAATGAACAGAATCTGTCCATTCATAATCTTTTAACCATTTTAATTCTCTAAACTTTGCTTTCTTTATTGCTCTAGAGATCTTCGCTTCTTGGCGAGCCTTTAATTCTTTCATTAATACCTGTTGTAAGAATTGTTCTTTATTTTCAAAGTCCACCTCATCATATAGTTCCGCAAGGTAACCTAATCGCAATAATTTACAGGTATCTTTTAAATTTCGATTCACGATGACACCACCTGCTTGATGAAACATTGTTTTTAATCCTTTTAAAAAACACTCCGTGTTTTCAGCTGGTAACGGACAGGCAAAAGCCACATTACTATGTGGGAAACTTAAGTACAATACTTTTACATCTTTGTAGGAGCCGTCTTTCACGACTTTCATATTTCCGTAATCAACTTGCGCTTCTCCTGGAGGATGTTCTAATCTTTCATAACGAGTCGCTTTTTCTATGTTTAATTCTAGCTTTCGATTTTTAACATAATCACATACGGTTCGGTACGAACCTTTGAATTCATGTTCATCACGCAATTGTTCAAACATTTTTTTAGCCGTTCTTCGTTGTTTTTTCTTTAATTTTGCATCTTCTGTTAACCAACAATCAATGATCTCACCGTATACTTCTTCATACATCATTCCAGTTTTTGATCTTGGTAATTGTTCTATTTCAATTTCTCCGTCAGCATATTTTTTTGCAGTTCTCCAATTGCATCCTAACTTTCTAGAGATTTCCGCTATTGTTAGGTCTTCGTTTTCTCGTAGATGTTTGATATAATTGATTTCTGGCATTGCTAGCATATCCTTTCATATCCTCTCTGTAATTGAATTCGACACTCAACACAGTAGAGGTTATTTAAGAGGCTGGCAAGCTTTTTTTGTGCAATCACTTCTGCACGTTTTTATTGCATTACTATGTACTTTTATTTTGCACTAAACAATTATTAGGCGTTTCCTCGATAAATCATTAATATATACGTATTCACTAGTGTTGCATAAATTCTAATTGAATTTTCAATCTTTTGTTGTTTTCTGTTTAGAGCCAAAAAAGTTAATACCCAAACAAAAGTAGCTCCATCCATTTGGTTTTTATTTACAATTAGACTGGTGTAAAGACGACAATTGGCTCGTTATGGGACGGATTCTCCCTCGATTTTCCGAAGCCAGATCTGTGCTGGTTTCCACAAAGCGGCCCTTAAATAACGGCTAATTTGCAAGGTTTTTCGCTTACTTTTTGTTTCGAGCTGAGCGAGAACATGCAGACAAAAAACGATTAGTGCGATAAACACTTGATTGTGAATCGCCCATTCGCTTTGACCGTAGAACTTTTTTATGCTGAGATGCTGTTTCATCCATTTGAAAAACAGTTCTATTGCCCAGCGTGATTTATACATCTCTGAAATTTCTTCGGCACTCAAATCAAAACGATTTGTAATTAAATGAAGTTCATTTCCTTTTGAATCAACTACTTTTAGGAGACGGAAGAAATTTTCGGCACGATTCTGTGTCGTACCAATCAACACCATTTGATCAGATAATACAGACGTATTGTCTGATAACTTAAATTCGTAAACTTCCCGTATAACAGCGTTTTTCCGTAGCCTTGAAAGAAAAAAGTAGCCATCATCTATCATGCGATCAAAGCGCTCATAATCCAGGTAACCACGGTCAAACACGTACATGCATTCCTTGTCATCAACCATAATTTCAAGTTGACCTCGATCATGTTCTTTCGCGGTTGTTAGCACAGCTTTTTCAGGATAGGATGTCCCTTTTTCCATAAATACTAGGCGTAAATGTAACTTCACACCCGCTTTTGTTTTGCGGAATTTTGCCCATTTATGATTTGTCAAATTAAGTGGCAATGTGCTTGAATCAATGATTTTTAAGGGCATCACGAGTTTCGAGTAGTGCGTTTTGGCATGGATTTGTGTCACTAAGTCAAGGAAAAGACTTTGAAATATATCTGGATTCATACCGTTTAATCGGCGTGACAGCTGAGAAATACTGATAGAATCAAGGTCAATTCCTTTTTGAAGCTGGTCATCGAAAAGACAATCGCTCAGCGCATGCAGACTTTCGATTTCTTGTAGCTGCGCAAAAAGTAGTAATTTTAGGAATGATTCTGCCTTTAATTTTTTCGTATAGTGGTCTAATTTCATTGTTTTCGCGTTTTTTTCAAATAATGAAAAGTTTATAGGTGAAAACCATTGCCCAAATGAAGTTTTTCGTGTAATCTTGTCCATGAGTTGGTCCTTTTTTAGTGGATTTGGACGGGGTACTACCTGACTTTATCCATTATAAAGGACTTTTTCTATGTGTAAAATTAAATTATTGAAGATTTTGAGTTTTTTGAAACGTAATTTATTTTAATGCAACACTAGTGATACGTATTATAATTTGGGTTAGAAAGTACCCCCTTTCATGTCTTTATACAAAAAGTAGGCACTTTTTCAAACAAATAATTAAAGAAAAATACTATTATAGAAAGTCAAATGAGACCAGCTTATAGCTGGTCTCATTTGTGTACAAGTTTTCCTTTAGTCTTATTTATATGAATTAATAATTAAAATAAATCATTTTACCGCCTTTAAGCTCCTTAGAGTTGTCATAATACCAACCAAGTATTTCTTTGAAATTTTTTCCGTTTTTAGCGAGACGCATCGTCCCTAATTGTGGCATACAACCGCTACCTTTCCAATCTTTGGAGTTCCGTCGGTATTGAGGCGCAAATAAATTATCTAGATTTCCACTATAAAATCCTATGTTTTTTACTGATTCGATATGAGGATTTGTAATTTTTGTTTTTTCTTCTTCAGTCTCTTTCACCCACACTTGAAAAGTTGTATTATCTCGAACATGCGCACCAACCAGTGGTAGTCCTGGGTATTTAGTATAATACCAACCATACATTTTAACCGCTAATGCCCCCGCTTTTAAAGCTTCATCTTTAGATGAAAGATCCCATTCATTCGGAAGTACATTCTTAATGTAATCATTAAAATCTATTTCTTTTACAGTTCCTACTTTCCCATTGTGCTTATTTGTAATGAATACCTTTATTACTTTTGGAGGAGTTCTCAATCTTTGAGCCATATGATGATGAGGCCCTCCATGAAGTATATATTCAGAAGGAGTATTATAAAAAAGTAGGTTTCCTTGTTGATTAGTAACAGCCCCTCCAAAAACTCTCCTTTTTTGTAATTCTATTACTTTTTTCTCATCTTCTGTGTTAAATCCCTCGTTATTTTTTGAAATTAAATCCACAGGGGCAACTGAAAACTCAGCCATCTTCCATTCATCATCTTCCTTTACAACAATTGCTAAGAAGTAATTAACTCCATTTTGATAAAAGTCTGACTCTTGTTTTACTTTATAGTCCACAGCAACATAATAAGGTTTTACATTTTCTTCTCCATATCGACTTTCATAGTAACTAAAATTACTGATAGAAGAGGCTAATTCAGCCGATAAAGGTCTTGAGTCAACGATTTTAGCATTTTCTATAGTATTAATCCCTGCTTTCGTTGCGTGTTCTCCTTCTTCTCCATGAGAATGACCGTGATGATGTACTTGCTTAATTAATGGAGAGGTTTCAGTTGTCCAAATCTTTGTCATTTTCTCTGTATCCTTTTGGTTTTCAGCATTTACTTGCTCTTTTATAATAGATAAAGGTGTGACTGTATCTATAGAATCTGCATATATATGTGCTTTTGTAATTGAGTAAACCAAAAAGATAGTAACCCCTAATAGCAATTTCATTAATTTATTCATGAATTAACTTCCTTTCGATTACTGCGCTAGCATTTTATAATGGTATTAAAATTTGAACTTACCCTAATTCTTCAGCGATTTTTTTTTCATGTGCAGTTCCGAAACCAATCCCTTTTGTGACAATAATGGAGACAGGGGCAATAGGTAACTCTGCTATTTTCCATTGATCATTTTCTTTCACGATGATTGCTAAAAAATAATTTATTCCATTTTTATAAAATTCATTTGGTTTATGCAATTCATAATCAACAGCTAGATAATACACCTTTACCGTCCCATATTGGGAAATATATGGATTGAGATTATAAATATTCTTTGCTATTTCGTATGAAAATTCTTTCCACGAAATAAGCCTGGCATGTTTAATCGTAAATAAACCATTTTTATTTTTTTTGTTCTTATCATTAGATATAAAAAATTTCAAGGATTGTCCCATTGTTGCTACCCATAAGGTGGGGATGTCAGTGAAGTGGTTTGAATCCTCTAGTGATATTTCTTTCTTAACCACATCAAATGGTTCCTCTGCATATGCATATTGACTATAAAATAAACTATTAAATAATATAGAAATTACCAAATATAAAAATGTCTTTTTAATTATATATTTCACTCCTTTTTATTCCTTACACTTAATTCTTAACAAAAAATAAGAATTATTCATAATGTACACCGTTATAATTCATAAACCCCACTAAATGGTGTGTGAAGTGTATCACTGTATCCCCGTATTACCAATTCCTACTTTCACATGTGTTTTATCAATATACTCCTCTTTTAATTCAATTTCGTCTTCTTTTTTTAAATCTGGAATAGGAGTTTTCAAACCTAAATTATCTCCATAGCGGATCGCACAGAAAACTTCATTATCTACTAGAGATTTTGGCGCGCTTTTTATATTAATAACTTGAATATTATTCATTAAAAAATGTTGATGTGTTCCTCCTTCTGGATTAGAGTCATCTTCTTCCACTAATTTTATTATGCTTTTCACATGTACAATTGGAGCATGAAATGAAAGTGGATTTTAATGATGCTCCATAAAATGATTTGCTAATGTATTTCCAAAATGGGGATGTCGTTGTAAATGCCCATTCATAGTTGTTCCTCCAAATCTTTTTATACTTACTCTTCGTATTGTTTACAGGTACAGAAAAATTATTAAAGTAAATTAGTAAGTATTCAGTACGGATGTATAGTAACATAATGATCTTATATAATATAAATTCATCTTTATAATGCCAGATATCAAGTTCCTCTTTTGTCTGCATGGTCCGATTTAGAATTTGATTTATTTCTTCTGATTGTTGTAAATCTAATATTGGCTTTGGTACTTTTGTTTGGTCTTGAATCAATTGAACAATAATTCAGACCTAATTTGAATTATAATATTGTCATAAAACATTTTACGAGTACATTTTTGCAATACTTGAAGCATAGTAGCACCATAAATATTTTATGAACCCATAATCTTCTTTCAAAGATATAGATATTAGTAGTCCATCTCAGGTCTTTAAAATCAAAAAAGACCAAATTCTGATAAAGAACTTAATCTTATCATTTATTTTTATTAAGCTAACTAATCAAAATTACTGAATTTTAGTTTGGCTGTATATACCGAAATCCCCAAATTTTTTCGCGAAATAACACTTTATCTCTTCTGGGTAATGTACTCTTTTTTTATGTACCACTACTCGGATTCACTTCAGATATTAATTTATGTTTTTACTTTAAGGAGTTAAATTCATTGTAAAATTATCTGCATTGGCTGTGAATAATCTTAAGCCTAAATTCCTACTGTCAGTACCACCAGGAATATTCCAACATCTATTAAATGCTGTATGAGGGAGATCTGTAAATCTATCACCTGATCATATACGAGTACGACCATTATTTTCAGCATAGTAGAGAAATGTTTGATTATGAAAAGAGAGGCCCATAAGTATCCCTCCTTTTATTAATAAATTTTTTATTGATATTATATGTGTATTAAATATGTTAGATATTTTTCCATATATAAATTAGGTGGGGTTTTGAGGGATAAAATATGAATCATAATATAATACTACATTATGATTCATATTTTTTATTAAAAGGAGTAAAGATAATGTCAGAAGAAATTAAAATTTGTATTGATCGGATACTTCCGCAGGATATGCATGAGAAAGCACGTAAAAATGCGATATCTGAAAATCCAGAAAATGATATTAATATTACAAAGTTAAAAAGTACAGATTTACCAGAAGAAATTGCAATTTTAACAGCAAAAAAATGGGATAATAGTAGAACATTGCGTGTTCGATTCTTAGATGGAACGCCTGATGTTCAAGCAAAAGTAGAAAAATACGCACATGAATGGGAAGAATACGTTGATATTAAATTTGTATTCGGTAATGATCCTGATGCGGAGATTCGCATTTCTTTTCAACATGATAAAGGTTCATGGTCTTATATTGGTACAGATTGTTTATCAATTGATAAAACTGAACCAACTATGAATTTTGGATGGTTAAAATCTAATACTGCTGATGATGAATATTCTCGAGTAGTATTACATGAGTTTGGGCATGCTTTAGGATGCATTCATGAGCATCAAAATCCTACTGCAAATATCCCTTGGAATAAAGAAGCTGTTTATGGTTTATATATGGGACCACCTAATAATTGGTCAAAAGAAGAAATAGATAACAATATCTTTAGACGTTACAGTAACACTGAAACAAATTTCTCGGCATTCGATAAAAATTCAATTATGTTGTATGCAATTCCAAGTAGTCTTACAACTAATGGTTTTGAAGTAGGATGGAATAGGATTCTTTCTGATATGGATAAGAAATTTATGAGTGAATTATATCCTAAAGCTAATGACAATTTTAAAGGAACATCAAATAATAAAGAACGTGCTGCTACATTAATAAATTCTGAAATGGATTAATTTAATTTTGCTGTGAAAATGATATTGTAGGTAGGTATATGAAAAAGGTTCTCCAATCGGAAGAACCTTTTTCATATTTTGATTAAATATCTATCTTTTTTAAAGTACAAAGCAAAAAGGCACCTAAGCAAGGTGTCTTTTTGCAACGCGGCGATAAAAGTAACGTAAGATGAACCTTTCTGGGTGTCATTACCATCTTATGATGGGATATCCTTTAATATGTCTCTCCATTAATGTGTAATTTCTATATAACAAAGAAAAGCACCCTATTTGAATGCTTATCGTACAAAGTGTCTAAAGTTATTATAAACACTATAAGGAGATGCGCATATATTAACATATGCGCATCTCCTTGATGTTTAATTAATTATCTTTTTATTGAATTAACATTATTGATTGTCAAGTTTAATTCAATAGTAGATTTTATTGTCAGAAATAAAACAGATTGACCAACTACGTGCTCGAAATTATAGTCACTATATTATCATCAATGCTGCAATACATATCCCCACAAACTTAACTGTTTTTCAATGAAATAAAATTTGCAAAGAAATCCAAACAACGATTAGAAAATATGATTCAAAAGTGAAAGGATTTTTATTTCTTTAATCCTCTGGTATGACAGATACTATTTGTATTAAAATAAACACTGAAATAAGCATATCATTAGAATCCCCTTAATCATTTTTTAATAAATTTCTAACTTTTTATGATTTTTTGAAAGTAAAATAAAAAGGAGAATTTTAGTTTAAATAATGTCAGATTTTGTGATACCTACATCACTAAATGCTTCTTTAACAACTTGTTCTGCGTTTTGGGGCATTTCCCCCTCGGTTATAAGTGTTTTCGCGGCTTTTAGAATTTCTTCAAAAGCGTCCTGGAAACCAGAATTTTGGTGGAGATGCGGCCATGCAGTATACCACAAGACAGCAGCATTGTCTGTTCCAATGCCCATAGATACGAGAAAAAATGCTTTATTTGGAATACCACTGTTCGTATGGACAATATAGCTTTGTCTTTTTTCTTCATTCTCAAAATCAAGGTTACTACCGTCATCATATTTATCCATATGATCAGGTTGAGAATCATGATCGTTCGCGGTTCCTGGTTCTTTCATTGAGCGAAGGGCTTTTCCAGGAAACTTAGGACCAATAATTTTGTCACCAATTAACCAATCAGCACTCTGAGCATTTTGACCCAAATAATATTGTTTTACTGCGCTACCAATGCAATCAGAAAAGCTTTCATTAAGTGAACCAGATTGATCATGATATTCGAGATGGGATGTGTACTGTGTTACACCGTGAGTCATCTCATGGGCAATCACGTCAATTCCTGCTGTGAAATCTGTGAAAATTTTACCATCACCATCACCGAAGACCATCTGTTCTCCATCCCAGAATGCGTTCATAAATTGATTACCATAATGAACATTAAAAATAAGATCCAACCCTCGATTGTCAATAGAATTACGATGTAATACCTTTTTATAATATTCTAAAATGACTTGTCCAACATCATAGGCTTGGTTTACGTCCTCATCATCTGTAGGTGGGTCTCCCTCATCTCGAACTAATTTATGCTGGGGTTGTTCAGTATGTTGACAATCGTAGACATGCCTAACTGCTTTATGTTCTTTATTATTTTCTAATGCAGATTCCATTACTTCTGAAGCTTTGATTTTACTCTTTCTTTTTTCATGAAGTTTTCTAGTATGTTCTAAGCTTTTTTGGGCTTTTTCGCTCCCTTTTTGAGCTAACTTTTCCAATAAGTATTCTGGAACAATACTTTCAATTTTTCTCATAGTAATCTTCCCTTCTTTATAACAATTGGTATTTTATATCCAAGAGACTCGTTATTTGTTAATTTCTCTCTCGTATTCTTATTTGGGGAGAATGAAAAAATATATCTATGGATTGATTATTATTAAAGTAATTACTTTAATAATAAAAATTACTTTCTATATTTCTCTCCAAATTTTTATTCGTAATGTACACCGTTATAATTTACAAAACCTACTGGGTGGTGCGTGAAATGTATGACTGGATCTCCTGGATTACCAATTCCTACTTTTACATGTGTTTTATCAACATACTCCCCTTGCAGTTCGATTTCTGTCCCTTCTTTTAAGTCTGGAATTGGATTTTTTAATCCTAAGTTATCCCCATAACGAATTGCACAGAAAGCTTCATCTTCTACTAAAGATTTTGGTGCACCTTTTATATCAATAACTTGAATATTATTAATTAAAAAATGCTGATGTGTTCCGCCTTCTGAATTAGAATCATCTTCTTCAACTAATTTTATTGTTGCTTTTACATGCACAATTGGACCGTGGAATGAAAGTGGATTTCGATGATGCTCCATAAAATGATCTGCTAACGTATTACCAAAATGTGGATGTCGTTGTAAATGTTCACTCATGGTTGTTTCCTCCATCTCTTTGATATACTTACTTTCCTTATTGTTTACAGGTACACAAAAATTATTACAGTAAACGCTCTCGTATAAATAACTAGGAGATTGGCCGTTAAAGCAGTAATAGGGGTCCCACCCCATGTCCATCAAGCTAATATTTTGAAGTACCCCCAAAACAAAAATTCCATCTCACTTTTTTGTTTTATAGATTATTAAATTCTTTTAACACATGAATATTTCGTTCAAACTCAAATAAAAATAGAGTCTCAAGATTCTTTTCTTGAGACTCTATTTTTTATTTCAAAAAGGAAATCATGATTTTCTCTAATTCAGCCTTATTTAAAACATCATCAATGATTACAACTTAATAGGCACCGTCCTTTCCTTTTGCAGGAACAATCATCTTCATGCTCTTTACATTACTTCTAGTTGTTTTAGCAAAGGTGAATTGTGCACCTTCCAATTCATAATTTTCTATTTTGTCGTTGTCATCTATCCACCAGTAAAATGGATCCCTATGCTTTTCAAGGAGCGATGATTGATAAATCGTATAACTGAACTACCCTTTTTGATACTTTGAATTAATAATTGGATTTGGTTTTCCAAATGTAATTTTCTCTTGAAGACGTTCCAACGAAAAATATTCATGATCTTTATTCATTACGTTGGCAAATTGAAATTTTATTCAAAACATGGAAGGCCTTCTTACAAATTGATAAATGTAAAGACATCAAGAAAGAGCGCTTAGAATGTCATCTATATGGACAACTCATAAGTATTTTGTTTTGTACATCTACCATGTTTAAAATGCGTCAGTTACTCTTGGATAGGAAAAAGAAGGAATTAAGCCAATACAAATCCATTTATATGATAAAAGATTATTGTTTTATGAAGGATTTCAAAGGGACACCCAAGAATTATCAAAGATTTTCCTACGTCTTTTCAGCCTTTTAGAGAAAAATGGACGGAAATCTCACCGATATGGGAAGAAGACCGTCTTTGATATCTTAGGTGCTGTATATGAGTCTACGATGTCGCAAAAGAGAAAATGTGCATAATAATTTTTTAAAAGATCCTATTCATTAGGTTTACTTGTCATGCACATTTTTTATGTAGTCAACAAAGATTAAAAAAACACACTAACATATTATTTATTGGACGTTTAGCTTGCTGGCGATGTGGCGGTACCTCTATTTGAAATATGCAGGATTTTATACAAAAAGTAGAGAGACATATTGACATCAAGAGGATTTCAAAGGATCTGGAACCTATAAGTAAACACCCACATAACATGATTATGATTCTTTTTAAGAAAGGGAGTTTTACTTTGTATCCACAATTCTATAGGTATCACCCAAATCCATATATTCCTTACTCCAATATTTCGGAAAATTACTATCGCCAAGATCGTCAAGCATTATGGTGGAATAGTGAGATTCGGCATCTTAGTGAAGCTTTAGCAAACATTGGAGAACTAAAGTTTGTTATTTCAAATGAATTGAAGAAAATGGGGTTTTCAGATGTAGGCATTAGTAGACTAGATGTTTCAGGTAATAAACCCGGGTGCCGGGTTTCCATTGCTCATTTTTACAAAACTGGCCGGGAATTCTGGGAAGTTGTAATGTGTGTTTGTAAAGATACTGAAACTGCTCAAAGGACTGTTCAAGAGGTAGTCACTACGCTTCGTAATTTGAAATTTTTGTAAGAAATGTTAGGCTACATCTGTTATTAAAAACTTTTGAGTATGCAAACTAGATGAACCCTTGATATTACTAGATTTCCCCTGAAGAAACAGTAATAGATTAGTTATATGACTTAATATTTTGTGTGAATTTCGTTTGCCTCAAAATAGTAATTCCATTACATTCTCGTATGAATTCAATTACTGATAACAATTGTTATCGCAATAAAAAAGATTGAGTACTCAAAAATACCCAGTCTTTTTTTTTTCCTATAAGGGATCCTAACGTACATTATTCATTAATGTTAAATAGATGAATGGTTAATACCCATTTTTATTTAGACAACTACCCTGCTGATTTTTAATACATAATATATTTTAATTGCATTTAAATTATCTATTAAATGTTAACAAGGAGGTTTTTTATATAAATATGGCATCCAAAGCATTCGGAAAACCAACACTAATATAATTTACCAAATTAATATATGCTTCAATACACAAAACGTTATAAAAAATTAATTAAAAACCCTTTAAAATGAAAGGATGAACTATTATATCAATACAATATCCTTACAATAATAACTACTATCAAATACCTCAAATTCCAAATGAACAATATCGATATCCAACTCAAAATCATTTAACACCACAAAACCACTTTAATATCCACACTAATAATCTTCCTATTTATAATCCTCAATATACCTATGATGAAAATAGGGTTCTGGTGCAAAAAATACTGTCATTGTGTACACTATTACTATTCATAAATAAAGGACGTGCATGCAAGTGACAAAACCGGCGGATTTTAAATGGAAACATTATCAATCAAAAATCATTTTGCTAACTGTTCGATGGTACCTGCGGTACGCTCTAAGCTACAGAGATCTGGTAGAAATGATGGAAGAACGTGGTGTATCTATTACTCATACAACCATTATGCGCTGGGTCCATCAATATGGACCTGAGTTAAATAAACGAATTCGCCGT
Organism: Bacillus sp. NPDC094106; assembly: GCF_044764345.1. Lineage (NCBI taxonomy): Bacteria > Bacillati > Bacillota > Bacilli > Caryophanales > Bacillaceae > Bacillus > Bacillus sp. NPDC094106. The sequence goes on from NZ_JBIWHY010000021.1 coordinate 74,219, forward strand.
CACTTGAAGAAAACTACTGACTCATGGCGTGTTGATGAAACTTATATCAAAGTAAAAGGGAAATGGATGTATTTGTATCGAGCTGTAGATTCCGAAGGAAACACGATTGATTTTTATTTAAGTAAAAATAGAAAAGCAAAATCAGCTAAGCGCTTTTTCAAAAAAGCCTTGGCATCTTGTCATGCGACAAAACCACGTGTAGTCACAGTTGATAAGCATCGATCTTATCCAAAAGCAGTGAAATTTTCACAAAAAGAGGGTGATTTGTCCCAATATTTAGAACTTAGGAAAATCAAGTATTTGAATAATATGGTCGAACAGAACCATCGTTTTATTAAAAAATTAGTACGCCCCATGTTAGGATTTCAATCCTTTCAAACTGCAACAAAGATACTGGCTGGTATCGAAGCCCTGCATATGATCAAAAAAGGCCAAACTTCTCAAGGGACGAAGTCTGTCCAAAAACAGATAGCGCTAATCCATCATCTATTCGGCTTATCGGCATAAGGGTAGATTCCGTTAGGAATATGGCGTCCTCTTTTTCTATTCCATCAAAAAGAAACGAATCCATTTTGATCAATCTTTTTTCAAAATAGATTCGTTTTATTTATCGTACAATATAAGTTTGCAAAGTATTTTTAATCGAACTTTTTTATAAAGCTTCAGCTGTACCCCAATTTTAAGAACAGTGAAATTCCTTTGATTTTACCAAATTCTAAAAGTTTTAATTGATGAAGTTACATCATTAAAATCATTATGAATATTAAAAAGGTGCGGTGCATTACCATTATTTTCAAGTATCTTAACTGGATGACCATAATTTATATGAGTATACAAAATTACCAAAGTTTTAGGTGCAACAAGTACAGAAGAAATTCTATCATTCCAAGGATCTCCTACATAGGACAGTCTCTCTCCCGAATTTAAAGTAAAAGACATCCCCTGCCCATTTATATGTTCATAAAATCGATTGACAGATTGTCGAATATCATCATTATATTCATATGGATTATAATACATAAATTATCACTCCATTATTTTTCTTAATAATGATATTATATTTAACTATTTAAGTTTTAGATGATTGTCTATGCATAAATGTATAAATGCCTAACCTAAATAACTCTTGTAAATTCTTAGTAAACAAAAGAAAAAGGGGTCTGGTGCAAAGTTTTTTGAGCTGAGCTAAACTGTAGGAAAATTGAGATGAGGCGAATAATACATGGAATACTTTAAAGGAAAACAATTCAAACAGGATATTATTTTGGTAGCCGTTGGCTATTACTGTCGTTTTTCTTTAAGTTATCGCGATGTATCTGAACTTTTGAGAGAGCGCGGCATATCGGTTCATCCCACAACAATTATGCGTTGGGTTCATGAATATGGCAATCTCATCTATCAAATTTGGAAAAAGAAAAACAAGGTTTCTCAATCCTCATGGCATTTGGATGAAACGTATATTAAAGTCAAAGGAGCTTGGTGTTATTTATATCGTGCCATTGACAGCGATGGATATACGCTTGATTTCCAACTTCGAAGAACACGTAATCATCAAGCTGCTTATATGTTTATGAAGCGACTTATCAAAGCTTTTGGAGAACCAACGATTCTTATTACAGATAAGGATCCCGCCTTGCTTTGTGCGTTCAAAAAACTCAAAAAGAACGGCTTTTATGCGCATACAAAGCATTGTACTGTTAAGTACCTCAATAACCGGATTGAACAGGATCATAGGTATGTAAAGAGACGTTTTGCCAAATCCGCAGGATTTCAAAGTATTCGTCATGCTTCCCGTACCATGAAAGGTATTGAAACTGTTCATGCTATATATAAACGAAACCGCAGTTTGCAACAACCAAACTGCGGCTTTTCGACGTATAATGAATTACAACAATTACATAACATCCATCTGCAAGTATACCAACTTTTTATCTGTTAAGAAACTTTGCACCAGAACCCAGAAAATGTAAGTAGAAATGGTGGAAAGTATGAACTTTAAATCGGCATATGTTGTATTAGCTTTTGCTGGGATTTTACGAATTTTTAACTTTTCAATCCCAACTATTGTTATTGCTCTTATATCTGTAATGGCTGTATGTTTAAGTCTTTCTGATTTTCTAGAAATAACCAAATACAAAAAATATTCTATAAGAGCACAATTTTTAGCTCTTATTTGTTTTGTAGCTCTAATGCCCATGTGGCTATTTCAAATGAAAATAAACCACCCAACTATCCCTCTTATAGGTGATAGTTTTACGATGATAGGTCTGGGGCTTGTAATTGGTTCATTTGGATTAAAAGAAATATTAGAACATCGTAGTAAGGAGAATGGTAAAAAACATAATGAAATAATTGCAAAATACAAATTTGAAGTTACATCAAACGAGTATAAAGAGATGGAAAAGCTTAGTAATGTGATTGAGAAATTGAAAGTGATAGACCAAGAAGCAGTTTCTTTTAATAAATTACATAACGGCTGGACAACATTGTTTGGAATATTAAATGAAGAATATGAGAATCGTCAAAGACCGTTTTTTGACGGAGCGAATCGGATTAAATATCGTGAATTTTTAGTTGAATTACATACTGCTATCGGGAAAATTGGTAGTGCAGTTGATGTTGGAAATCCTAATGCGACTATCACTAGAAAGATTGACATGTGGGGAGACGAGATGCCAGTTACTCTTCATCCGAAGATGAAGAGTGTTTATTCACCTGACTGGGATGAAATAGATGAAGCAATGAAAAATATGCTTTTAAAATGGAAAGAATTAAAAGAAATGATGTATGATCGTTATGAAAAAGAGCGCGCTAACCAAAAGTGATGATAAAAAGTAAATCACGCATATGCATAATGCTCTCCTGTATAGGGATTTAGTTAATAATTTTGGTGTAATACGCTAATAACATAATTTATTACTAGCTTTCTTACAAGATTGTATCTTCCCCGCCCGCACTTTTGGGATAAATGGTAGAGGGATGCCTATCAGGAAAAAGAAAAAAGACGCTACCATCTGGGAGGGCACTGAAAAACTTACGTTTTTCATTCCGTAAAACATATGTGAAACGAAAAAAGGTGACTTTCCGTTCAATTTTGAACGGAAAGTCGCCTT
>NZ_JBIWHY010000022.1:0-76600 GCF_044764345.1 Bacillus sp. NPDC094106
TGTTTAGGTCTTCAATAGCTACAACATCAAAATTAGTAGCTAACTCTTTAGACTTATGATGAAGGAAGTTCTTACGTTGGTTCGCTACTTTTTCATGTAACTTAGCTACACGGATACGTTGTTTATTCCAACGAGTAGAACCTTTTGTTCTTCTTGATAATACTCGTTGTGCCTTTGCTAATTGGTCTAACATGTTACGATAAAACTTAGGATAATTGGCTTTCTCACCCTCAGAACTAACGTATAATCCATTCATCGCAAAGTCTAATCCAACAACTGTTTCTACTTCTTTTTGTACAATCTCTTTTTCGTATTCAGTCAAGATGGACACATAGTATTTACCAGTAGGTGTCATAGAAATCGTACATGACTTGATCATATGGTCTTGTGGTATTTCTCTATGCTGTTTGATACGTACCATTTTCAGTTTTGGCAACTTGATATGACCATTAAGCAACATAATATTTCCGTTTACTACATTCGTTGTATATGATTTTCTATCTTTTTTGCTTTTGAATGTAGGAAAGTCATTTTGACCACTAAAAAAATTCTTATAGGCAGTTTGCAAGTTTAGTTGAGCATTTGCCAAAGCTAATGAATCAACTTCTTTTAACCACTCAAATTCTACTTTGTATTTCGCAGGAGTTGGAAGCTTTTGTTTCTTTAGTTGTTCCTTATCATCTTTGTATTTTTCATACGCTTCTTTCCGTTCAGCTAACATTCTGTTATACACGAAACGTACACAGCCGAAGGTTTTACGCATAAGATATGCTTGTTCTTCTGTTGGATATAAACGGAATTTATACGCTTTATTATGCTTTGTCATATCATTTCACCTCACTTTTCACCTTGATTTTCAATATATTTCTTTACTACGTCTATTGGCGAACCACCAGTAGTTAGTAAGCAAAAACTTCTTGACCAAAACATCTCTTTCCAAAGTTTCTTTTTCACTTGTGGAAAGTCTCTCTTGATTAGTCGAGAACTTGCACTCTTATAAGCATTGATGAATTTTGTCATTTCTGTATTAGGATGTGCCTTGAACAAAATATGAACATGGTCTACATCATGATTCCATTCAACTAATGTGATGTTATAGTTTTCAGATAATCGCACAAACATGTCTTTTGCATAGTCTGACATATCATCATCAAACACATTTCTTCTGTATTTGACGACCAACACAAGATGATAATACAACAAGAATACTGAATGGTTATTACTATCTAATTTCATTGATATACCAACCTTTATGGTTTATAAGACTGATTATATCAGAGGCAAAATAAAAAGCAAAGCCCTTTTGCTACGCCAAACCGAAATTCATCTCCCACCTACCGTTGGGCTACGCCCTTCACACGCTTGAGGAAGGAGAATTCTTTCGGGGAATTCGTTAAACAAATTCCGATAATGTTGTGTTAACTCATCTTGTATAAACTATACAAGGCTTTTAACTGTTTCTTACATGATATAATTTAAGAAAACAGGGGGTTGTGAAAGTGAGCAACGAACAATATACAGTAACATCGTTAAACGCAGGCAAGATTGATACCTATACTTACGGTAAAAAAGTATATCAATCAGCCATTAAGAAGCAACCGATAGAGGGCTCTGTGTTTCTAAGCAAGGTTGGGTTAGTTTGTGATGAACAAGCATATGAGTATCATGGTGGAGAGAACAAGGCATTGTGCTTATATCCGCATGACTACTATGATTATTGGAGACCTATGTTCAAAAACCTGGTAGATGTCGCTCTTTTCGGCGAAAATCTCACTGTTGCGGGACTAACAGAAGAAAAAGCTCATATCGGTGATATTTTCTCGTTTGGAGAAGCCATCATCCAAGTATCTGAACCCCGTAATCCATGTTATAAACTTGCAGCAAAATACGAAATGCCTAAATTGATTGTAACAGTGCGGGAAACAGGCTATACAGGTTTTCTTTTCAGAGTTCTCAAAGAGGGAATGGTATCTAAAAATGACCCATTGATCCTGCTTGAACCTCATCCACAAAAAGTTTCAGTTGCCTTAGTTAATGATGTTAAATTTCATGACCGATTTAATCCTGAAAAGGTTGAGCAAGTTTTACAGGTTCAGGAACTATCTGAAAGCATGCGTGTGGCTATACAAGAACAATTCCGTTCAGGAAAGAAAGCTGGATGGGGATAATTCAACACCTGCACTTCCAATAACGAATTTCACGTCAACTAGTACCTCTTGCGTGGGGCTAGTTGTTTTTTTACAGTAGCAAAGATGAGATTTCACTTTTAGAAACTGTCTTAGCGTATAAAATCCGCGTTTTGCCGTCAGTACCCCATCTCCATCAAGCTAAGGGTACTAAAGGATATATGTGGTATGTTTTTTTGCAACTTCTACGGCTCTACACTAAAGATGTGCATAACAAATAAACCTATCAAATAGATGTTTTTAAAAAATTATGCAACTTTGAAATTCTGTGACAACGTACAATCATACACAACGCCTAAGATATCAAAGACTGTTTTCTTTTCGTAACGGTGAGATTTTTCTCCATTTTCCTCTAAAAGATAGGCTATGTTCGTATAATTTGTTGCTGGTAAAGGGCGAATAACAGCACTTGATATAGATGCTGTACTAGGAGATTATTTAGATGATTCTGCTTTACTGTGCACAGATACGGCAACCAACTATAAGAAATTTGCGGCTATGAAAGGGTTAAAACACGAAGCTATTAATGCACGTAATAAGGAATATGTTCGACAAAAAATTTATCACGTTCAGCACGTTAATAGTTATCATCGACGATTAAAAGATTGGATGGAACGATTTAATGGTGTAGCAACAAAATACCTAAACGGCTATTTGATATGGCATCGTTTCTTAGAATTAAATAAAAAATTTCCCTCTAAAGAAAATATGAAAGAAATGTTATTGAACGCCTGTAAAAAAGCAAATTTCACAACTATAATCGATATTAGAAATTTCAACTGATGTATTTTTCTTATATGGATTATTTCACTATCGGTGCAGGATATTGAAAATGCCAAATTATCCATCCATTCGTTTTTGAGCAGTATTAGTATCTTGAGATACTGGTATGTGTTCAGTAGCTTTAGATAAACCCATTTTCGGCATATTAACATAAATCGCTTCAGAAGCACCTTTTTCTATTTGATAGGTTTCGTGAAAAACACCGACACTTCCATTATCTTTAATCTTATTATTGTATGATTTCCAAGCATATGAATGGTTTTTTCCGTGAGCATAGTTTACTAATTCGTCGAATCCCTTCCAGTATTGAATTAAGATTACTTTTCTCCAACTGAATAAAAATTCGGAATGTAAGAAACCCCATTGTGGGTTTTGGTCCAATTCTTTAAGCATAGGTCCCATAGCATTAAAAACTGGTAACCACTTCCAAAATTTTAATATATGATTAATACGCATACCAATAATAAAAACAACAAATTCTTTATCCTTGGAATTGGCTATATGTCTGCCGTTAAAAATTTTAACTCCCATTTAAATGTCCCCTTTTTCACTTAACATATGTAGTTCTCAAATGCGATATAACATTATTTTATAAATTAACCAATTATCTTAACTTAGAATGTATATACAGGGATAAATCCTCCATTCGAACAGGGCCTTAGTGATGTGCATAAAGGATTAAATGAAATCATTGAAATAAATAAGAACAGGAAATCTGCAAAGGAGATCGTTGAGGGAATCGCTGGGAAGGATTCTAAATAAAAGCTTTAGAGAATATATTCGAGCAGTATTCATTTTACAATTTCAACCATTTTTATGCTAACATAGTGATAAAAAGGGGGAAAAAGAGAATGAATACACTTTTATATTTAATTTCAATAATAGGGATATTGTTAGTAGTTATCGTAAGATTCTTTAATAAACATCGTAAGTAAGCGAAACAGATATAAATTTATTAGAATCAGCTTAAAAATAGTGAGATTCGGTTTATTTAACGATGTATTCGAACAGTTTTATAACGCTTTTATATACTGTTCCTTAGCAACAACATGGCTATCATACTTTCTATTTAACGCCTCCTGATATAAGGCCTGTTTAAATGGGGCTATGATTTCTCTTTGCATAGTAAGACGTACCTCCCACATTTTAACGAAAATATACGCTAAGCAAATTCGACAACAAAAGGCAAACTCATTGAGCGCACCTTTTGTTTCTCCAAGTTTAGGAGATTACTTGCGAGAGCTTTAGATTTTTTGCACCAGAACCCTGTTTTCTTACATAGCAACAAAACAAAGCGTTCGCAGGACACGATCGCTTTGTTTTGTTCTATTCATATCGTAGAGCTTGAATTGGGTCAAGCTTAGACGCTTTATTCGCCGAAAATACACCGAATACAACTCCAACTAATAAAGAGAAAACAAGTGATAACAGCATAACGGGTATGGAATATGCTATTGTTGTACCTGTGGCTAGAGTAAATATTTGAGCACTGATTACCCCTATCCCTATTCCAATTATTCCACCGAATGAGCTCAATACAACTGCTTCGATAAGGAATTGAAGCAGAATATTTTTACGTTTTGCTCCAATCGCTTTTCTAATACCTATTTCTTTTGTACGTTCTGAAACTGATACAAGCATAATGTTCATTATACCAATCCCACCTACGATAAGAGAGATTGCTGCACTTCCGCCTAGCATTAATGTCATAGTGTCATTGACAGATAAGGTGGAGTTTTCTTGCCCATTTTCCGATAAATTCACACCCTTCTATGCTATATATCTTCACCACTCTCTATCTCGATTAATTTCCACCTTTTCCTGAAATGCTTCCTCTAAATCAATCTCTAATTTATTCGCTAAATCACATACATTCCAAACTACATCGAACATTTCTAATCCTATTTCTCTTTTTATATTATCATCATCATTTCGTTTTAATATCGCTTCTGTTAGTTCCCCTAGTTCAGCCATTAAATACATTGTACGCTTCTCAATCGTTGTATCAGCAAATCCTTTTTCTTTACTAAAATTTGATACATACTGCTGAAATTCAGAAAGCTTCATTTTATATTCCCCTTCTCTTTTTATGAAGTTCTTCTATCAATCTTTTATCTTCTCTATATTTACAACGGTTCGGTTGCCCTTCTGTACGATGAATTCTCAAACCATTTAACTCATACACAACCGAATATAATGTCCCAAAATTATATTTTTTCAGATTTAAACAGACATGTTCTTTACTATTTGATAAGATATCCTGAGCATTCTCTAAGTTAGGCTGTGGATTTTTTGTTAACTGTTCTTCTATATACGTATATCTTTTTTGAGATTTACTCCAATCACTAGCTATATCTTGTTGTAAACTAGCCATCTCTTCACTTACAAAATGGTTTGTACAAACGATAAAATGTTCATTTTCCGCCGGTCTCCGTACAACCATGTTATGAGGCGTTTTTTCTACAACTGCCATATTTCCGGAGGGATCTGCTAATAAATAATTATTACATATCGATGATGGGAATTCTTTTAAAATATGTATTGCCTCTTCCACCGTACTTGCATCTTCTAATATTTTGCGAACCGCCACATAAAAATTTAATCCTACTTCTTTACATTCACTTTGTACAAGGGTAATGGCTACTGCCAATCCTTTTTCATTTATCCCATCTACTTTCCCTAAAAACACATCAGAATGCCCAACATACCCATATTTATCTTTAGGACAAATGAGGGAACTCTCCGTATATTTTTTTAGGTCTAAAATCAGATCATAGTTTCTTCCCATGATAACTTCCGAACCATTATGAAATGCAAATATACTACATTGTGCTTGCGGCTCAAATACACCTATACTTAGTATAAAAGAACTTACCTCTTCATACGTTACATGGCACCCTTCAGCAAACCCCTTCATTTCTTCTATTAATTCTGGATAGAAATCTTTTAATAGTACATGACTTTGTTTCCCAAAAGCTAATTTTTCTTCTGAAACCTTCGGAAACCGAAATCCATTTTTATATAAAATGCTTGCGTAATGTTTTCCCATTTCATAATGTGTGCCACGTAATCTTGGATGATACATATAATCCTCTCCCTTTTCTCTTACTAAGGATAGGATATACCCTCCTGTAGCCGGAGGGTCAATTAAGAATAGACTGGAAAACAAACTTTTGTTATGAATTGTAATGGATCATGATGTATATTAGGCCGAATATTTTTATAGTCTATTTGTTTTGAAAGTAGACCTTGTTCATACACTTCAAAGGGCGAATCTCTTACTATATATCCCTTTTTCTCTATGTAACTGATTATTTTTTTATGGGCAGCCTCTAACTCAGAATAGGGTCCTTTTACAATTACGCACACATGTTTTCCACCTTCCAAACAGCGGATATTCGAAAGGTTATAATTACATTGTTGTATAGGTATACAAACCTCTAAGTCTACTTCTACATCTTTCCTATGAAGTTGGTGAAAAACAGTCATCATCTTTCCATTTGCTTCTAACCCATATGTATATAACCTTTCAAATAATTTCTTTACAACAAAATCAATCTCTCGTATAGATATTATTTCACGAATTCCAAAAATCAATTGTCTGTCTCTTATCTCTTCAAAACACTCCGTTATATTTGAAATCGTTACAAGCGGCTCATTCTGGCTTAAACTATCAATAGATTGATTTATCTCTTCTAATGTTTGCTGCATTTTTATAATCTTCTGTTCTATTTGTTGCGACTTTTCTCGTAATTGATTTTCTAACTCCGTTTCATCGTTCCCTTGTACAATTTTCTGTATTTCTTGCAAAGTAAAACCAAACATCTTTAACTTTTTTATGTACTTTAGAATTTTTATTTGATCATAATCATAATACCGATACCCTGTTACAGAATCCGTATGCAGAGGTTTTATAAGGTGAATTTCGTCATAATGATGTAGTGTTTTGATTGATACCCCGCATATTTTTGAAAACTGCCCAACTGTATACATGCATAATCCCAACCTTCATTTCCTGTTTTTTCTATTAAATATCATTTTACTATACCATTAGGAAATTTTTACAAACAAAAAAAACGAGTTTAAAATCAACCCGTTTTTTAACAAAATTTATTTTGATTATTAAAAAAATCTTATGCTCATAGAAATCATTTAAATATTTGTACGAGTTTCCTCTAATCTCTCCTTATTACTCCAGTTAAACAAACTTTCCCTCTTAGTTTGTTGCCCTGGTTTCACAAATAACATTGCTCCCATACCAATAGCAGCTAAAATTGCAGCTACAATAAACATAGAAGGGTATCCATAACTTACAACTAAATATCCAGTTAAAGTAGGTGCTAAGATTGTCGCAATATTAGCGATGAAATGCATAATTCCACTATAGGTTCCTGATTGAGCGGGAGCCGTATCAACAATAATTGTCCAATACATTGAACTTGGTAAGAAAGAAAATGCATTCCCGATTGACATGAGCGCTAGTACAGCCACATAACTATCCATTACTGGAATGAAGCTAAAACAAATCGTTGTTAGTAATAAAGTAATAATCGGCAAACCTGTTCGAGCTAAACGAAGATTTCCTGTTTTACGTAAAATACGGTCGGATAGCTTTGCCCCTAGAGGCAATGTAATACAAGCTCCAAGCCAAGGAACCATTCCAAGATACCAAAGAGAAGATAATTCAAAATGAAATACATCTTGTAAATATTTTGGTGTCCAAGTTAATATCAAAAAGTTTATATACTGGAAACAAAAATATGCTAACGTTACCATAACGAATGTTGGAACTTTAAAAAATGAATACCATGGCTCTTTTTTGATTCCTTTTTCAACTGTTACTGATTGAAGCACACCTGCAGAACTTCGTATTTCAGCTAGTTCTTCTTTTGTCACTCGAGGGTGATCTTCAGGCATATTGGTAAAAGTAAAATACCAAATAATCGCCCATACAACACCAATTAAACCTAGAATAATAAACATTATTTTCCAGCTTGTAAAAGATAGTAACATAACCGCTACAGGGGCAGTTAATACTGCACCTAGCGGAACACCCACAAACCCAAGAGATGTTAAAAAAGCTCTTTCTTTTGGTGCTGCCCAGTTTGCTGCTGTTTTATTCGAAACCGCGAAAGATGGCCCTTCTGTTAATCCAAATAAAACTCGGAAAAGAGCAAATCCAGCTAAAGCAGAGCCGCCAAAAACAGCAATTCCTATTTCGCCTGCAAAAGCGGTGGCAATTTCAAAAATAGACCAGGTCGTCGCTGCTATTATCCATACAAATTTTGGTCCTTTTTTATCTGAAAAAATGCCTCCTAATAAAGAACCAAACATATAACCGTAACCAAAATACCCTAAAATTGCTCCCCATTCTTTTGGATCAAATCCATATTCTTTTATAATGAAAGATTGTGCGTATGCAATGGCTCCTCGGTCAATATAATTAACCATCGTAATCAATGTGAGCATCGCAAATATATAATAACGAAATTTGTTCCTCATCAAAGTCCCCACTCCCCCTCGTATACTACCAATTTTCTCTCCATGAAAACATTTCCATATACACCACTGTTTTCTCTCTAATCTTTTAATAGAATGACATGAACCTTTCCAGGGCCATGAACCCCAAAAGCTAGTTCCATTTCAATGTCACCTGTCCGGCTTGGACCAGTGATAAAATTAATACAGGCAGGTAGTCCATTCGGAACATGCTCGTGGACTGCAGTTACCCCTTCTGTTAAACGTCTATAAATTGTATTTTCCGAGAGAATTGCTACATACACTGGTGGCAAAACACTAACTAAACGTCCACGCCCACCACCATTCCACAAAACAACAGTTCCTGTTTCAGCTAGTCCCATTTCTGCATATGTAATTCCCATATCAACTTGAGCTACATAATCTCGTAGTTCTCTTTCATCTTCTTTACTCTGCCAAATTCGATGAGAAACGAAATTTCTTGTTAAATATTTTCCTATTTCAAGCTGATGTAATCTCTCATCATTCCAATACACTGCCGATTGAACATCAAATTTTTGCACAACGTACTGAAGTGCATTCTCTATTTCAGAGCGGTATATATGACTTACCTCTGTGTTTAATTCATTCAAATTAGCTATAAACTGTTGAACGAAACATTCATGATTCATACTTTCGTTCTGATATCTCAGTGGATTGTTACTCCACTGCGGAGGGATAATGCCAGAGCGACGTTCTCGACCTAATTTACGTGCAATATTATTTAAAAAAGATTCTTGTACACTTTCGTTCATTTTACGACTCCCTCTTTTCTTTCTTCCACCAATCACGGAATGATTGTTTTGATGGAGTTGGAAAATCTCTACTTTCTGTCCACCCCTTTAATGGGCCTGGTCCATTAGCAATATAACCATCTTTTGCAAAAATCGATAAACCTGTGTGAGCCATTTTAACAGCTTTATCATAAACGAATGGATGACTCGCCATAAATGCAAAACCTTTAAAGGCTAGTTGCTCGGTCTTTGTTATAAACCCTTGTTCTACCTCATCTTTGCGATGCTCAATGAGAAGGTCATGTAATGGTATTTTTACTGGGCAAACATCTGTACATGCGCCGCACAAACTTGATGCAAAAGGTAATTCTTTTAATTCTTCATATCCTTCTAATAAAGGAGCTAGTACCGCACCAATTGGTCCACTATAAACACTTCCGTATGCATGTCCACCAATATTACGATATACAGGGCAAACATTCATACATGCGCTGCACCGAATACATTTCAACACTTCTTGGTAAGCGGTCCCTAAAATATCTGAACGGCCATTGTCTAGAATAATTAAATGAAATTCTTCAGGTCCATCCATATCTTCAGCTAAACGTGGCCCATTAATTCCAGTCACATAAGACGTAATTTTTTGGCCTGTAGCACTTCTAGTTAACATGGAAACGACCACATCAAGATCTTTCCATGTCGGAACAAGACGCTCCATCCCCATAATCGCAATATGAACTTTTGGTAATGTAGTTGTAAGACGAGCATTTCCTTCATTACTTATAAGAACGACAGATCCGGATTCTGCTACGGCAAAGTTACAACCGGAAATACCAATGTCAGCTTCTAAAAATTCAGCACGCAATTGCTTCCTAGCAAACTGTAGTAATTGATTTGTATCAGCCGGTATCTTTTTTCCAGCTTCCTTAGAAAAAAGCTCTGCTACTTGTTCCTTCGTTTTATGAATGGCTGGGGCAATTAAATGTGATGGAGCTTCTCCGGCTAATTGAATGATATACTCTCCAAGGTCGGACTCGATCACTTTTAACCCCATCTCTTCTAAATTTTTATTGAGATGTATTTCTTCTGAAACCATAGACTTTGATTTAATAACCGATTTTGCTCCTTTTTTTCTTGCGATTTCGGAAACATACGATACGGCATCTTCTGCTTTGAAAGCAAAATGGACATGCCCTCCATTTTTCCGAACATTTGTAGCTAATTGTTCCAAATAACTATCTAAATTTTCAATTGTATGCATCCGAATTTCAGATGCTGCCCCGCGCCATTCTTCAATATTTCCTAATTCATGTGTCGCTTGTTCCCGTCCCGTCCGAAGCCTATCTTGTGTAAATGGAACCGCACTTCTCATTTGTGGATCATGTATCGCTTTATCTACTCTTTCCAAAAATTCTAGCTCCTGCACTACACTCATTTCTTCAGCCCCTTCGCTAGTACTTCTGCTATATGTAAAACTTGAATATCTTTATTTTTTCTACGCAGTCGCCCGCCAATATTCATGAGACAGCCCATATCTGCACCAATTAGGAGGCTAGATCCTGTCTCTTCAATATGTTTTATTTTTTCATCAACCATCGTTTCAGAAATCGGACTCATTTTCACTGCAAAAGTACCGCCAAACCCACAGCAATCTTGACAATACGGTAATTCTTTTATGTCTAGGCCTTCTACGCGTGAAAGTAACTGAAGTGGTTCATCTTTTATACCGAGCCCACGGCTCATATGACAAGATTGATGAAAAACGGCTGTTTCAAATAACTTAGATTCTAAATCACTTTTTCCAAGTACATTAATTAAAAAATCTGTCAGCTCATACGTTCTATTAGCTAAATGAATCGCTTTTTCACGCCATTCTTCATCATCCTTAAACATTTCTTGATAATAATGATGAATCATGCTAGCGCAAGAACCTGAAGGAGTTACAATGTATTCGCTATCTTCAAATGCTTTTATCATTTGCTTTGCAGCTGCTATTGCTTCTGTTTGATATCCACTATTGTATGCTGGTTGTCCGCAACAAGTCTGTCCTTCAGGAAAATCTAGTTCCACTCCACATTGCTCCATAATCTCCACGACACTCTTACCTACTTGAGGAAAAAACACATCTGATAAACAAGTAATGAATAACGAAACTTTCATAAAAGATTTCCTCCTTGAAACGATACGATATATTTTCAAGTTACTACTCTCCTGAAAACACTCTTTTGTATTTTTAATTTTTAGAATTTTCTATATTTAAAATCTTTTATTTATGATATCATGTGAACTATTATATAAAAACTATTTATAAGGTTGCTTTTGTATACAAAAAAGGTATAGAAAGAGGATTGGAAATGGATATTAGACAACTTCGTTACTTTATTGTAATCGCCGAAGAAAGACAGCTTACTCGTGCTGCTCATCGACTACATATGGCACAGCCACCTCTAAGTAGACAACTTTCGTTATTAGAGCAAGAGTTATCTGTAAGCTTATTTGAAAGAAACGGTCGAAATATGCATTTGACTGAAGAAGGTAAAATGTTATATGCGAAAGCAAAAAATATTATTAATCAATTAGAAGAAACCATTACGGAAATTAAGGATACTGGTGAAGGATTGAGGGGAAATTTATCAATTGGGACATTTCATTCTTGTATTCCTTTTGTCTCTGAAAAAATCCGCTATTTTCAAGAAAACTATCCTAATGTTAACTTGAAAATATGGGAGGGAGGCCCTTTATACTTAACAGAGCAATTAGAAAATCGGAATATCGAACTTGCTGTCTTGCGTACACCCTTTAATAAAGATGTTTTTTCTAGTATTTGTTTATCAAAGGAGCCCTTCATATTAGTCATGCCTGCTAAATGGGAACTACATCATTCACAACTTCCAATCTCCATTAACGAGCTAAGCCATATCCCCCTCTTACTTGTGCATAAAGATAAAGAAGACAGCTATCATCAACTGGTCATTAATGAATGCAGGCGCATTGGTATAAAACTAAATATAGCATGTGAATGTCCTGACTCAGCATTTGTTCTTATGCTTATCATGGCTGGAATCGGTGCCTCTATTCTACCAAAAAGTGCTGTATCTTATATCCCGCAAGAATTTATACACATAGTAGATTTAATAGATTTTCCTTTCCAATCCGAATCATCGATTATATGGTTGAAAGATCGTCAACTTTCCAAAAGTGCTCAACGATTTATAGCATGCACATGAACTTAACACACAAATTATTTTTCTTATTATTATAGACATGCTGTGTGAGTTGCTTATGTAAATACGAGAATGGTTAACTAACTCTTTAGCCCCATGAATTTGAACACCTACTAAGAGCACTTCTATACTCCATAGCCATTTATTATGCAATGAGGACTGATCCCTGTAGATTACAGCGTTCAATCCTTATTCGTTGTTTAATGCTATTATATATACATCAATTTAAAAAACGACATAAAGACCCCCTTTTTAGGTGGGAGAGAGCATCTGGCCATGCATAGAAGCGGTCAGGGCCTTTTTCTGCCACATGCGAAGTAAAAACAGAAAGAGCAAACAAGTGTAGGTTACTTTGTATTCTGCATAGCGGGGATTTAGATGTCGAAAAATTAAAATGAATTTATATAGATTCGCTTCAGATAATCTTGTAGATTTTTTTGCACTTATGCTTCTCTTGCATATTCAACAATTGTTTTCTTAGACAAATCACATGGTTTAATTGTAAAATCCAAACGGAAATCTTCAAATTTACAACGGTATTTGTCCAATTGGTCCTGTCCGCAAGAATTGCTTCCTAACCCATTTTGTAAATAATCTATATTTAATACAATATAGTCTCTTGGCCTTAAATCAATTGTATGTTTTGCGTGTTCAAGATCCGTATCTTCATAATAAGACGCGCTAAAGTTAAACGTATCTTTTGCTTGGTAAAGAACACCAAAATTACTATTTCCAAAACCAACCCAATCACATTCCATATGGTTGCCGTTTTCTTGCGGTTTTACATAGTTTACAAAAAGGTCTGTAATATCTTGATGAAATACCCCGTGATAGCAAGACTGCCTTGAGTCTGGGTAATTCTCAGTCGGGCCTAATCCACGCCATGACACATGACTATACTCTTTGCTTACATGCATATTTACACCAATTCTTGGTAACATAGCAGGAGCATTCTCTTTTTGCCCTGATGCAATACCGGAAATACTACAACTTAACTCTCCATCACCATTCAATTCATAACGATATGCAACTTCATAGTACCAAGAACTATTTGTTGTACCATTAAATGTCCTAACTTCCCATATAAATGTATAATCTGTTAGTTCGTAAGATACATCTCGAACCATTTCATGCCACAAATGCATAAAGTACTTTTCTTTATAATCCTTTACAAGATACATGTCATTATCAATCGGCGCTCTCCAAAAATTCACTTTCGGTCCTTTTTTCAACACTTTATGGTCGCCATATTCTATGCTTAATAAAGTACCAAATACCTTATCAAAGGTAACAACAAAATCTTTCCCTGTTACAGTTACAATATGGTTATTGTTTGTTACCTCTAACATAGCAATCTTAGAAACTGATTCTACCCGAATTTTCGGCTCTTTATGCCAAATAAATACACTATATGTTACCTCAAAACCTTTTTCCGCCCAATCCGTATTACTATTTAATCGGTAAGAAAAATGAACCGTATACATAGCACCAGGAATTTTTCTTGAAATAACAGGATACTTAATAGCAATTCTTTCTGACAATCTTGCAGGTATAGTTGGCAATTCAACCTCTCTTTCTTCAATTAAGCGATCATCTTCATAAAAAGAACAAATTAACTGATAATCTTTTGTTGAATTGAAATCTAAGCGATTCGTTAGCTGGAATACCCCTGCTTGAAGGTCAACTGCACTTGTTTCAATTGGTTCGATTACCTTTTTCAATTCTTTTAAGCTCGTTGATGGCGTACGGTCTGGTTGTAATAATCCATCAATACAGAAGTTGCTGTTATTTGGCTCGTCTCCGAAATCTCCTCCATATCGATAATAAACTTCTCCTTCTGCTGTTTTCGTTTCAATTCCATGGTCAAACCATTCCCATATAAAACCACCTTGGAGATGATCATAACGATAAAATAGGTCTTGATATTCTTTTAAATTTCCAGGCCCATTCCCCATTGCATGCGCATATTCGCATAAAATGTGTGGTTTTTGAGTAGACTTTATCACTTGCTCCATTGTTAGCTTCTCATCATGTTCCAACCACGTATACATCGTTGTATACACATCAGAAATTTCCGCTTCAAAATCCCCTTCATAATGTACTAATCTAGTAGGATCAGCTTGTTTAGCATAATCAGCCATTGCTCTAAAATTAGTTCCAAACGCTGATTCATTTCCTAAAGACCACATAATGATACATGGATGGTTCTTGTCACGATCCATCATTCTCTTCAATCGAGAAACATAAGCTAATTTCCATTCCGGGTTATCAGAAATCCATTTATAATTCCCTGTTAATTCAAACCCATGGCATTCTAAATCCGTTTCATCAATTACATACATGCCATATTGATCACACAGCTCATAAAAATATGGTGAATTAGGATAGTGAGCAGTTCGAATAGCATTAATATTATGTTGCTTCATTAATATAATATCTTCTTCAGTGCTTTCTCTCGTCACAACACGACCATTTTTCGGACTGTAATCATGCCGATTAACACCCTTCAATTTAATAGCAACACCATTTACTAAAAACTGTTTCCCTGCAACTTCAATTTGTCTGAATCCAATTGATTGATGAATCACTTCAATCGTTTCATTATTCTTTTTAACAATCATGATTAAACGATATAAATGAGGCGCTTCAGCGGACCATTTTAAAGGATTCCTTACTTCTTTCATAAGTGACTCGTTACCTAGTAATTCTTTTTCAAAAAGTATAGCTCCCTCTTGATCATATAGTTGATAATTGATTACTTGGTTATCGAAACTTTCAAATACAGGGTTTACCAATAAAGTTGCATGCTCCCACTTATCATCTAAAAAGGTTTTTATCGCATAATCGTATAAGCCTTGCACAGGACGTGCATAAATCTCAACATCTCTAAAAATGCCACTTAACCACCACATGTCTTGATCTTCAAGATATGTACCATCCGACCATTGAAAAACCCGAACTGTTAAAACATTCTCTCCCAGCTTACAATGTTTAGAAATGTCAAATTCACTTTGAATTCTAGCCCCTTTACTATACCCAACAAATGTATCGTTTACATATACTTCAAATGCTGAATCTACACCTTGAAAACGTAGGATCATTTGATAATCTTTAGAAATAGATTGTAACGTAAAATTTTTACGATATATTCCTGTTGGATTTTCTGTTGGAACATACGGCGGAATAATCGGAAAGCTATACCATAAATCAGAGTAGTGCATTTTCCCATAACCTTGCATTTGCCAATTACTTGGTACAATGATAGAATCCCAATTTGAAAGATTTGCATTCGTTTGATAGAAATCTTCAGGACTATATTCAGGTGCCTCCAAGTAAAGAAAGTCCCACGTACCATTTAAACTCATATGAAAATGACTATTATTAACATCATTATTGAGAGCCGAATCATAATTTGGATAACTGTTATAATGAGCTCTAGATTCCATTCTATTTAAGTGATCAATTTGGTTATTTTCCCATCTTTTTAGATTTCTCATCATGCTAAAACTCTCCTTTTTCCATATCGTTTATAGCAAATCCATGCAAAGCATAGGAATACTACAGTACCAAGTACATTATAAATTAAAATAAATATCGGGTTAGCAGCCCTTCTTTAATAGTGCCAATCTGGAGATAATTCACATATCAACTGGGGGAAATAAAGTTGAACAGCCGGTATCACAATCCAAAATTCCATATTCCTATCCCTCTTATAACCTATTCATTCTACACTCGGCGGAATCGAATAATAGAAACGACTAAAGTACTACATAAAATCACTAAAAAACTTATCAAAAACCAGCCACCTAATCCATCCGCTTTTCCTATTGCAGTTTGTACTTCCTTCCATGTACCAATAACGAAAAAAGAAGTAATTTCAATATTTAAAGCAATCATCATCCTTCTTCCCTCTACATATAATTTAGGTGCTTTTTCTTCTGAAACGTTCGTAGAATAATTTAGTACTTGAGGAATTTTATTTAACAGACAGAATAAAAAAAACAAAAACAAACCTATAATGGGTAAGAGTAAGATACTTTCTTTTCCACTCCAAGCATCAGGGCGTCCCATACCATCAAAATGAGAAGGGATCCTTTCTGGTAATTCCGCCCACATATAAAAAATATATATAAATATGCTACACAACAAAACAAAGAGAAGTATTTCTATATATGTTTCAAATTTCTTTTTTGGAATTTGAATAGTCTTTTTCATATTGAATCTCCCCTTATTACATTCATCTTATAATTTCTAGTAAAATTCTTTCATTTCCTATTACATTTGCGGCGGAATATATAAATTCAAAAATACATACACAGTCATATTTCCGATATCTACTAAAAAATGAGCAAACAGACTATAACGTAAACTGTTCGTTTTTAAACGAATGACACTCCATACAATCCCCATTATGAAAAGTGATATGTATAATTGATTCGATCGATTCGCAATAGAAAATACGCCCCACATCATCGGATGACTAACAACAAACAACAAAGTTGAATAAATTATTACTACACTCTTAGAAAAACCTTTACCCGCATCAAAAACAAGCCCTCTCCAGTACCCCTCTTCAAACAATGGATTTATACAAGCAAACAAAATCCAATACAAAATATACGATGGATACTCTATCAATAAATCATAATTTAGCAATAAAATTCCTAGTATCGGAAAAATACCAATCAGAACTGCTAGGAAAAACAAAGGCTTGCTCTGCTTACCTTTTTGAAACCACCCTTTTACATCTTCCTTTGTACAAAAAATAAAGAGCATACTCCCCATCAATGTCCAATATAAAACCGCTGTTACAATCCAAGTCCATTCTTTCAAATATAGATAGCATAACTTTGTCCCTAAATACCCTAATAAAATGATTAAAATAGGCGAAACCAATACAAATATACGATTTCGTCTTTGCTCTAATGAAAAAACCAATCAGACTCTTCCCTTATATATTAATCTTAAAATTTTTATTCCAATTTATTTAAATACGACATCCCTCATCATATTCCTGTATTTAACATTTCTTTTGTCATTTTAACCGAGGAGACCCCTTCCTCTAAACGAAGTAAAGGTTGGGGATGAATCAGTTTTTTCTTTTTTAAAAGAAAATTGCATTTATTCAGAACGTACGTTTTATTTCGGTGTATAATTGTCTTATCAAACAAAATGAGGTGAGAACAGGTGAAGAAAGCGTATTTTCCGAAGCGAATCTATAAGACAGATGTACCGCATGAAATGGTAGATAGATTGACACAGACAATAGAAACATGTAATACAGCGAAACGATATGCGTTTCAAATGATCGTCCGAGAAAAACACTGAAACCGTAAGTTGCATACAGATAGTCTTCATCTTGTTCTCAATAGGAAGAAAGTGGCTATACCCTTTCTGTTTTCCTCGGAAGACAAAAAGAGGTCGTCTTACCTAAGGACACTACTGAATTTCTAAATCGGTGTATCCTTTTTGTTGAACAAAAGGAAGTGTTTTTGCGAAGGCAGAAACACTAGAATCTCCCACCTAGCTCAAGCTCATGCAGAGGTAGGTGGGAGTAGTTCAATATATAGTAAGTATAAAAAGGAGAATCATTTCATGAAACTAAAAAACACAACTATACACGAACAAATGAAGCAATATCCTGTAGCTGGACTCAGTTTAGCTATTATTCGTAACGGTAAACTAGATCACGCTGAAGAATTTGGTTTACTTGAGACAGGAATTGCTAGAAAAGTTACCGTAAATTCTGTTTTTAATGCTTGTTCTATAAGCAAATTCCTCACAGCGATGCTCGTATTGAAATTAACGGATCAAGGAATGCTCGACCTAGATGAAAATGTGAATAAGAAACTTGTTTCCTGGAAGATTCCTGAAAATGAATTTACCCGTAATAAGAAAGTTACTATAAGAAATCTATTAAGCCATCAATCTGGAATTATCGATCCTCCCAATAGTTTTGATCTATTTCATTCTGCTCAAGGAAAACCTACAATGCTAGAACTTCTTCAAGGTAACACACCATATTGCCCAGTACCTATTGAGATCAGTTATGAACCAGAAAGTGAATCTCACTATTCGGATGCAGGTTTTTGTATATTAGAGCAATTAATAGAAGATGTCACAGGGAAATCATTTGAGCGACTAGTAAAAGAATTCATATTCGAACCTTTAAATATGAAACATAGTACGCTAGAATATCCTCCACAAGAAGACAAACATGACTACTTTGCTTGTGGTCATAATAAAAAGGGACATCTAGTAGATGAACGATATCCATTCTATCCCTATCCAGCTGCTTCAGGACTGTGGTCAACCCCAACAGATTTAGCTGCCTTAGTAATAGAAGTTATCCAATCTTTACAGGAATCTAGTAAACTAGGAATTTCCCCGAATATAATCAAGGAAATGATTTCCCCGCAAGGGTGTTCACGTTGGACTGGATTAGGATTATTTTTGGATACTTCAGGCCAAGAATTAGAGATTACTTCACTTGGTTGGGGGATTGGATTTCAATGTATGATCATTGCATATCCATATAAAAAGACTGGTGCTGTCATTATGACAAATTCAGACTTAGGTGTTCATCAGATGAAAGGGATTATTGGGGATATTATTAACTCATTAGAACTATAGAAAGCTTGAGTAATGGCTTACAATCATAAGGACTATAATTTTAAAAAAGCTAGCAAAAGGCTAGCTTTTTTAATTCTGACAAGTAACATTACATTTTTCATCCAATTATCATTCTTCTTTTTTCACTTTGCTTATTTATTATCATAATTCGAATTGTCTTATGATTTATTCTTCCTCTCTAAATTTAGTAAACTAACATCATAAAAAAGCTGGAAATCAGTTTTTTTACTTTATATACTATTTTTAGCTACAATTTTCAAATGCTCCGGTGCAATGATTTCCTTTATGCTTTCTTGAAAATCCTCGTGAAGCATTTCTTCAAGATGCTCCAATGATACTTCAAGCGGTGTACACTCTAATGTTTCAATGTTTAATAAGGAATAATGTTCTTTTTTCTTTATCACTAAATATTGATTTTCTTCCGTTACAAGTAAAGAACCTAAACGAATTCCGAGTAAACGCTGATCATCAAACTTCATATTATATCCCTCGCTCTATTAATGGCTATGTTACACCTCGTAATTTTACACATTTTAACAAATATGTTTATATTTAAAATCTATCATATTTTAAAAGAATATGTAATATGGTGTTATCATTCTCTGAAAATTACCTATTAAAACTCACAGTACAAATTTCTATGCATTCTCTCTGTAATCTTCTTAATTCTCTATATATTTCGGTGTAAAAAAACTTTCTCAACATATCAAGGGTATTTTTCAGTTTCAGCATGTAATAGAATGCATTATAATAAGGCTAATAAGAGCTTGACCTCTCCTAATTCATGTACATATAGTTGATCGGTGCAATTTGTTACCGGTCTATTTTTTTGCTATTTTATTCAGCGCTACATCTTCTTTTTGGAAAATTAAAAATAAAGATGCTGCATCCCGACCTACACCACAAAGAAGTGCTGACCCTCTTTGGGATTGCCAAGGTAAGCCTATATAATATAATCCATTCACTTGACTGACACCCCTTGAATGAATTGGTGCCCCTACTTCATTCATTGCACCTTCTATTTCAATCCATCGATAATTTGGTATAAAACCTGTAGACCATACTATATTCTGAACAGTAAATGCACTATTATCTGAAAAAACGACTTCATTTTGCAACGCACTTACTACTTTGGGTTTCACTATTATTCTTCTATCGCGAATAAGCTGTTTGCATGCAAAACCAAAAATAGGATCTTTCCGCATTTGAAACCACTTTCCCCGTTTTGTATCTATTCCGGCATATAATAATCCTATTTTCTCAAGCCAAGAAAAAATACTCTTCCTCATAATTTTTAGTGGTAAAAAGCTAAGAGGATGACTTACAGCAACCATAACATCACGCGATTTCGCGAGCTCTACGGCAATTTGTGCACCTGAATTCCCGCCCCCTACTACAAGAACTGGCCCTTCTGGAATTTGCAATGGTGATTGATATTGTGAAGAATGAATTTGAAATATATCGTTTGAAAGATTGTGAGAAATTTGAGGAATAAACGGTTGCTGAAAAGCACCTGATGCGATAATAACCCTTTTTGATTTTAAAATTTCGTTAGGAGTATATACCTCAAACTCATTCCCCCGTTTTCTTACTTTTAAAACATCTGTATTTAGCTTCACTGGCAAAGAAAAATATTGTGCATACGCTTCTAAATAATCTGCAATCTCATCTTTCGTAGGATATTCATCTTGACTTCCATCTAACTTCATACCTGGTAATGCACTATACGCTCTTGTTGTAAACAATTGTAAAGAATCGTATCGATTTCTCCACGAATCACCAATCCTCTTTTTTTCATCTAATAGGACAAAATTATAGTTACCTTGCTTCAAATAATACCCCATAGCTAGACCAGCTTGACCTGCCCCTACTATAATGACATCTAACATTTTTCCATCCCCTTTTATCATGAACATATGAACAATTGTTCATATGTTCATATGTTTGGTTCCATCATATAAATTTTCTTTTTACAAATCAAGGAAAACATTTCTCTTTCTACTCAACATGTAAACGTAAAAAAGCACCATCTTAGTGATAAGAAACTTTTCCTTATCACTAAGATGGTGCTTTTAAAAATTTAAAAGATAAACAATCTATGCTACAACATCCACATACTTTATATTTGAATTACTTCTCGCCAGAAAACACTAAAGCTACTTCTGATCTTCGGTTTGTTTTCATCTCAAGATTGTTATTCCATTCGTCCAGTTCGTAACGCCACCGCCCAATCATTTCTCCCATTATACTCTGCACGCTCAGCAGCTTTCTCCCAATCATATGGTACTGAAATTTGTTCTATAATCCACCGTGCTGATTCCTTTTCCAGTACTGCATAATTAGCGAGCGGTGATCCTGATTCCATTTTATGAGGAATGGGCCAGTCATCTTTGTAAGCTGGAAGACCAACACTCCCTGGATTGATAACTACTTTCCTGTTTGGCAAATATACAACTCTAGGAATATGAGTATGTCCACATACGATTATTTGTTGCTCTATGTTTTGAAGGTGTTTCATAATTTCATCTGTAGTCTTCAATATCCCGCCATCTTCTGTCATTTTTTCTAGCAAATATATTTCATCCGAATCTGGTGTTCCATGACAGAATAGAATGTCTTCCATAATATATTGAGAAGACTGTTCCTTTAGCCAATTTAAATGCTCAGTTGTTAATAACATTTTTACTTCATTTAGCGTAACTGATGAATCTTGTACTGACTCCCATAGCATTCGATCGCAGTTACCTCTAATATGATTCATCTTATGCTCCATTAAAATCTTGATTGTTCCTACAGGATCTATGGGACCATACACACTATCCCCTAAATTAAAAATCAAATCAACATTACGACGTAAGATATCTTTTAATACCGCTTCTAACGCAAAACTATTTCCATGAATATCTGAAATAATAGCTACTTTCTGTTTCATAGGAGCACCTGCCATTCCAAAATTCTAATATATTCTTTCAAAAAAACTTCCAACATCTACATTTACACTCAGTTTATTTATAAACATCTGCCGCAAGCTCCTTTAAAAGTCCAATGTTTATTACTTCAAAATATCCATTATGCTTTCTTATTACACTTTTGTCACAAAGCGTATTTAATGTTCGCAGTAAGTGCCTATAGCTTGTTCCTAATAATTCCGATGTCTCAGTTAAATTTCCATTAAATATAATCCTTTGTTCATAATGAGTAATCCTTTCCCCGGTCGCAAGAATGTAACTTGCTAGTCTATTCTCAAGAGGGTACAGTAAATTAATTGTGCTATTTTTTGAAAGTCTATTTAATTTCTGAGCCAAAGAACTACAAATACATCTTAAAAAGGTTGCATCGTGAATCAATTGCTCTCTCACCTTTTCTAAAGGTAGACCAATACAATAAGAATCTGCCATCACTTGGACGTTTGATGTTGTTTTTTGAGAGTGAATTAATTCTACATCTCCTAATATTTGCAATCCATCATAAAAACATAATAATACAGATTTCCCGTTACTTAATGTGTTATATGCCTTTGCTTTACCTTCAACAAAGAAATATAAATAGTGAATATCTTCATTCTCCTTACAAATATGTTCATTCTTTTTAAAGAGTAATAGTTCCATATATGATTTCATGTCATTACTAAAAAATGATTCAATATGATTCTGTCTTACATAATCATCTAACTTATGAGAATTGCTTATTTTCTTCATAGATCCCCCACCTCTGTAACTCTTTTTCATTATAAAGAAAATTCTTTCTTTTCACTATGACATATGTCATAGTAACTCACGATTTAATCATGATACATTACATGTAAATTTGTAAGGGGGAAACGTAATTGTATAATTTACTCTCAATCATTATAGGTGCTTTCATCGCCATTATGATTCCTTTAAATGGCATCTTATCTGAAATTACAGGGAATTATATGTCTAGTGTAATGATTCATCTCGTTGGATTATTTGCCATTGTTATTGTATTACTTGTTAGCAAATCCAAACTTCGTATGCAGCAAGGGATACCTCTTTACCTTTATAGTGCAGGAGCTATCGGAGTGTTTACCGTACTGTTTAGTAATATAAGCTTCTCAGTACTTGGCGTCTCTATCACAATCGCTTTAAGTTTACTTGGGCAATCTGTATCATCTATTATTATCGATCATTTCGGTCTATTAGGGATGAAGGTTGTAAAATTTGAAAAGAAAAAAATGATTGGATTACTTCTGATTTCTTCTGGAATCGTTGTAATGACTATTTTTTAATGGAGGGTGAAATGATGCTATATATTTGTATCGCTATTTTAGCGGGGGTTTCTATTGTAATTGCAAGAATTATTAATGCTAACTTAGCAGCAAAGATTGGGATTTTCCAAGGAACGTTTTTTAACTATATTACGGGACTATTTTTTTCTTTTATATTTTTACTTTTTAGTAGTGAATCTCTTCATGTGTCCAGTACCACATTACAATCTATACCGTTCGCAGCCTATTTAGGCGGTTTAGTCGGTGTTATTGTAATTGTATTATCAAACTATATTACTCCTAAAATATCTTCTTTCTATTTAACATTGTTGATTTTTGTAGGGCAATTATTTGTGGGAGTAGTAATTGATTTCTTTACATCAAGCGATGTATCTATCGGTAAAATAATCGGTGGTTTTTTAGTATTACTTGGACTCACTTATAATTTAATACTAGATAAGACGTACGAACCTATAAAAAATAGTAAGGTACAACTCTAATAGCATACAAAAAAATAGAAAAGGAATGAATCCGCTCGCTTACATCGGACTTATTCCTTTTTTGTACGAATACCTTCAGGTTCAACAATAGCGACCGATTGGCCCTGCTTGTTATTTGACTATTACCTTTCCATCCATCCCTTTTTGAAAATGGTACCGACATATCAGTTCATATGTACCGGGCTCATTAGGTTTCACGGTAATGGTTTTTTCTTTTCCTGGTTGGACTTCGGCGTCAATTCCAAGCTTTTTCACTGTGAAGGTGTGCTCTTTCTTACCTTGGTTTTTCAATATCAACTTTGTCGTTCTTCCAATCGGAATAGTGATGACATTCGGATTAAAGTAATCATCGTTCAACTCGACCTCAATCACTTTCACTGACTCAATAGGCTGTGTTACGACGCCGGATTCGGCAAATACACTGAGTGAGCCTGGAGTTGTCACAACCACAATCATCACAAGCAAAACGACCAATCCCGTTAACCACTTTTTCACAGACATTCGCAATCCTTCCTTTCCTAAGCACTATTGTTTTCCCATTCATAAAATAGTATCACTATCAATAGAGTTCCAACGTGCTTCAAATAGTAACTCTTTTATCTGAAACAGTGACAAAGAAAAAAGATCGACTCTAATGACGATCTTCTGGAATCCATTCTTCTTCAATTAACCTGCACCATTCGTTTATTTGTTATACTTCACATTCAAACAAAATATTTTCATCATCTTCAAGTTGATCTTCACTAATCTGGTCCGATTGTTGAAGAGAATGACCCGCATTTTTTTAACAACTTTATTATTTTTCAAACGACTTTATTGTAAAATTCCCCACCTACTATTTGTAAATAACTCATGAGATAATCTCCTGACATACTACATGTGGAGGTTTTTTATGAAAAGGCACCTATTAAAGAAAGAATGGGAATCTTCTTATCACGACAAACTATGGAAAATTGATTATTATATGGGGCCGATTGTTGGTTAGTGGCTTTGTATGAAAGGATGCATGAGCATCTACTTACTCGAACCATCCTTCATGCAGACGAAATAACCTTCCAAGTCTTATGCGAACCTAGGCAGCAACAACCAAGTCCTATCTGTGGTTATACAGTACAGGACGAGAGGACATCCCTATCGTTCTCTATGACTATCAACCTACAAGAAGCAGGGGAACATCCGAAACGTTTTTTAGCTAGTTTTCAAGGGTATTTACAAGTAGATGAATATAGTGATTATCATCAAGTACCAGAAGTTACTCTTGTGG
The DNA here is from genome assembly GCF_044764345.1 of Bacillus sp. NPDC094106. Classification (NCBI taxonomy): domain Bacteria; kingdom Bacillati; phylum Bacillota; class Bacilli; order Caryophanales; family Bacillaceae; genus Bacillus; species Bacillus sp. NPDC094106. The sequence goes on from NZ_JBIWHY010000022.1 coordinate 25,070, forward strand.
AATGTTGGGCACATGCCAGACGGAAGTTTGATGAAGCCTTAAAGGCTTTACCTGATTCACAGAAGGGGAAAAAAGTGAAGTAAACAAAAAATAACTCCAAAATCAACTTTTATATTTTGGAGTTACTTTACGTTTACTTTTAGAATGTAATAAAAATTTAAATCACGCTACACTGCGATAATTTTCTTGTTTTTCTTTTTGCTGATTAGGTGCTTGAATGAAAATAGCGATAATAAATGACACGACACACAATACGCCAATCACCATAAAAGTTGGTTTGAATCCACCTAGAATTACACCGACAAAAGAACCTGCGAGTGCTCCAAAACCAAAGCCTTGATACACGATGCCGTAGTTTTTACTATGATTTTTCAGACCGAAGAAATCACCAACAATGGCTGGGAAAATAGTGATATTTCCACCAAAACAAAAAGCAACACTTGCTACACAGGCTAAATAAATGCCATAATTTAAATCCACAAAACTAAGAACAAAGACAGACGTAGCTATAACGACAAACGTTGCGGTAACAATTTTTAAACGGCCGATTTTATCTGACAATGGTCCCAAAATGATTCGGCCAACCGTATTAAAGATTGCAACTATAGCGACAGCATTAGCTGCTGTTGCTGCGCTAAGCCCTACGAGTTGAACACCAATATCCTTTACCATACCAATTAAGTATAATCCACTCATACATGATGTAAATAGCATGATAAATAACAGATAAACTTGTTTTGTACCTAGCATTTCTCTTGTTGTATAATCACGACTTTTTGTTTCATGAACTGTATCTTGTTCAGCGGCTTGATGGATAAGACAAGCGCCTATCACTATCATAACTGTAACAATTAAGCCCCAATATAAAAACGCTTGTGATACACCAACTGAATCAATGAACTTTGCATTAATGTATTTAAAAATCAGGCTACCCGTACCATATGCGGAGACAGATATACCAGCAATTAAACCTTTACGCTCTGGAAACCACTTTAGTAAATTGGATAGTGAAGTAATATAGGCTGTACCATCTGCGTAACCTACAACAACTCCTGCTAGTACATAAAGCATTAATAATGAGGAAACTTGTGAACTAAGCATCAAGCCAATTCCTAAGGCTAATCCGGATACCATAATGAGTTTACGAAGTCCCCATTTCTCTTGTAATTTACCTGCAAACAAAGTTGAAAATGCTAAAGAAAAGCTAGTGATTGAGAAGGTTATAGCAACAGCGTTAAGACCCCAGCCGTATTTGCTCACTAAAGGCTGATTGAATAAGCTCCATGTATATATCGTTCCAAGTCCCATTTGTACAATGACTGTACCAAGGACAACAAGCCACGGATTAATAGATGATTTTTTCATACCATCCACCTCTTTCGATTTGATAGCTTTATTGTATAGGATGTAAACGATTCCGTAAGCACTTACAACACAGAGCGTCAAATATATGAAATCAGTTACAGAAAAAGAAGGATGAAATGCAAAAAGCTGCTTGTTAAATACGAAGCAGCTTCTTTAATTCTTTTGCATAAGTACGGCTTACAGGTACTTTTGAATCCTCTTTCATAAAAATGATAAATACCCTTTAACTAAAATAATAGCTAAAGAGATATAACGGTGCGACTTTATGCTAACGCCACAATAGTAAATAGCAAAAAGAATAAACATATATTACAACCTGCTTGTCAAGGCGACTGATTTGGGGATACAAGAAATAAACTGATTAATAAATTCATCAATTTCTGCTTTTGTAATAATATAAGGGGGTAGTAAACGAATCGTATTACCATTTGTAACGTCCACAAGCATACCCTTATTCAGTAATTCTAACTGTAGTTTTTGTACGTTTTTATTCGTGTCATGAATACTAATTCCAAACATCATTCCACAATGACGTACTTCTTTAATAAAAGAAGGGTTTTCCTCCTGGATTTTTTGAAGTTTTTCATTTAAATATAAGGACGTTTCATAAGACTTTTGCATTAAACCATCATCAATTAATGTTTTTAATACAGCTAGACCTAAAGCCGTACCAATTGGTGAATGTGCGAATGTTGTTCCATGATCACCTGGTGAGAATATATCATAAAGTCGTGAACCTACTATTATCCCTCCTAAGGGTGTACCGCCTCCCGCCCCTTTACCAAATTGAATAATATCAGGTGTAATATCAAAATGTTGATAAGCAAACAATTTTCCAGTTCTCCCTATACCACTTTGCACCTCGTCAACAATAAATAGCATATTATACTGTCTACAAAGCTTTTCAACACCTTTTAAATATCCACCCGACAAAGGGTATATCCCACCACTTCCTAATACTGGCTCTACCATAATAGCAATCGGATTTTCTTTGAGTATGGTTCTTTCAAGTTCCTCTAAATTCTCTCGTTCCACTTCATATACAGGAATAGACGTACGAGGAAAATTCTGATATACACTTTCTTGTCTTGTAAAGTGAAGAGCACCTAATGTACGTCCATGAAAACTTTCTTTGAGTACAATCACTCCATCACGTTTTTGATTTGTTATATGTCTGTACTTGTGGATTAGTTTTAAAGTTGCCTCAGTAGCTTCCGCACCAGAGTTTGTATAAAAAACTTTCCCATCCTTTAAAGAATAATCGACTAATTTTTTTGCGTATTCAATAGCAACTGGGTTTAAAAAATGAAAAGGAAGATGTAAGCATCTTTTAACTTGTTCAAAGGTGGCTTTTATAATATTAGGATGATTGTAGCCTAATATATTCACTCCTACACCAGAGAATAAATCAAGATATTCTTTACCATTCACATCATAAAGCTTACAACCATCTCCCTTTTTTATAGCAATCTGCGTACGGGAATACGTAGACATTACATATTCTTTATCTAATTGAAACCAATTGGTCATGAGTGATTCCTCCTAGGTGTAATCACATTTTTCAACACGAAATTTTGGTACAACTTCTGAACTGACTGTACCATCACCCTATTTACATGTTGGAAAAAATGCTATTAAAAACCTTCGTTCCTTCTAACCTGTAAGGAGGTTTCAATAATTATATCCAATAGCTTGTTATAGGATATTCCCGCTGCATGGGCGCTTTTAGGCAGTAAGCTATTTTTGGTCATCCCCGGCAATGTATTCACTTCCATAACATACGGAATTCCATCTTTTATAATCATGCCCACTCTAGCATAAACACTGCATTTTAATGCTTTATAGCAGGTCATTGCAGCTTCAGCGACACGCTCATGTGTTGTAGCCGGAAGTTCTACAATCTCTTCAATCGTAGCGATATCATCGTATTTCGCATGATAATCAAAAAATTCAGCCGTATGTTGAATCGAAATGATTGGTAAAAGCTTTCCATCCAAAATAGAACATGTAATTTCTTCGCCCTTTATATATTTTTCAATTACTAGTTTAGAATCCCATTTGAATGCATGCTCAAGAGAGGAAAGTAAAGAATCCTTATCGTATACGATCTTTACCCCTACACTGGAGCCACCTGAATTTGGTTTTACCACTAACGGATACCCCATTTTATCTATTTCATCAAGCTGAAGCTCTTCCATATTTGAAAGATGAATCCAATCTGATGTTTGAATGCCCTCATAACGAATCATTTTTTTTGATACATTTTTATCCATACAAATACTGCTTGATAGCATGCCACTTCCGGTATATGGAACGCCAAGAGTTTCCAGTGTACCTTGAATCGTACCGTCCTCCCCATATTCTCCATGAAGTGCTAACAATGCAATATCAAGATTTCTTCCCTTTTCAACAAGCTCTTTTTTATCATTTAGTTTAATGGGCACTATTTCGTACTTACTCTTATCCAAATGCGCAATCATTTCTTCCCCTGTCATGAGGGACACTTGTTTTTCAGAGGACACTCCTCCCATAATAACGCCAACTCTCATTTTTCCAACTCCTAATTTTCATTTTTCAAAGTATCACCAATTATCTTAATTCCATTGAGAATATCTTCTTCCGTTAACCGAGAGAATCCTAATCGAAACGTATTACTCCCCCTTCCATCCGTGTAAAAGACATCTCCAGGAGAAAAAACAACTCCCTTTTGATAACATTTTTTCAAAAGTATACGTGAATGTATTCCTTCTTCTAACTCTATAAAAAGATGGAGTCCGCCATCTCCAGTCATTCTTTTAAATGAAATGTATTGATTACAAGAATGAAGTGCTAGTTCATATTTTTTCTTATAAATTGACTTGGCCTTTTTTAAATATTTTTCGAAATAGCCATCGTGTAAATACTGATAAAGCACTGCCTGATCCAATGTGGACGTATGAATATTACGTGCCCTTTTCATACTTTCCAAGTAGTGGATTAATTTCTTATCCGCTAAAATCCATCCAACACGTAAGCCCGGAAAAAGAACTTTTGAAAAACTGCTAATATAGATAACATTGTTCCCGGATCCGGAAAAGGTCAATAACGGCGCTAAATGTGAACCTGAATAACGTAATTCCTCATTAAATCCATCCTCCACAATTGGAATTTGATATTTTGAAAAAAGTTTCATAATTTTAGACCTTTTTTCAGAGGAGGTGACAATCCCAGTAGGGTTATGGTAGGACGGAATTAAATATGCAAAATCAAAATCTGTTTCGGACAAACTTTTCTCAACTTGACAAATATCGATACCATCATCCTTCATCTCCATCCCGTGGATTTCATATCCATGTAATCGGAAAAGCTTTAATGCAGTATGATGGGTAGGATTTTCACAAATAATACGCCCGGATTTTTTAGCTAAGGAAGACAATAAAATATCCAGGCCCTCAGTGAAGCCATTCGTGATGAGGATATCTTTGTTGGAGATGTCTACCCCTTTCATTTCCATATAATGAAGAAGGTAATGAATGAGAGGTCTGTAACCTTTGGCATATCCGTAGTTCAAAATGATATCTCCTTCATTGGATAACCTCGTCAAAAAAGCCCTTTTAAAATTTTCGACATCAAAAAGTTTTTCATCTGGGGCAATGCTATTGAATGAAATCATACCTTTTTCCCAGCGAACACCGTGCTTCATTAAATCTAATTCATCCGCTTGCAAGGTAACTTCATTGAGCTTTTCTTTCCAGTTGAGTTCGATAGATGGTGTTTTGGATGCATCGACTTTCCCTACAAAATTTCCTTTTCCCTTTATTGCATAGATTAGGCCTTCTTGTTCTAAATCTGCGTAAGTAGTGAGAACAGTAGTTCTACTAACCGATAATAATTTACTTAATTCTCGGGTGGATGGGAGCTTCTGATGCTCCAATAGTTGGCCTTTCATAATCATTTTTTTCAAATAATCCTTTAATTGGATATAAACCGGACGATTGTCTACAAACTTAAAATCATTAAACACTTCCTCGCCCTCCTTACTATCATTTTCACATAATTATATCTATCTCAAAAGGTCCACCATATATGTATTTTCTTTAACTAGTGGTATGGTGTTACGCACCTACAGCTTTTTAACAAACATCATAACTTTATTTTACATCTACACCTATTTTTATTAACCTACAATCTTACAAAAGAGAAAAAATTAAATCTTTTGGGAGCAATAAGGCATCTTCTTTGTTTACTACGTAAAATGATGTGTTATGTTAACCTGGAATACGATATACAAATCGCTTAAGATAGGTTTTTTAATGAGTAGTCACGAACTATTCATGATGAGAAATTTATCTTAAGGAGGATTCATAAATGAAAAATGTAATAACAAGTGATGGTGTTACTTTACATATAAGTAACAGTGGACAAGGAATACCTTGCATTTTCTTACATGGGGGACCTGGTTATTGGAGTTATCCTTTTGAACAAACAGGTGGTTCTCTTTTAGAAAACTTTATGGAAATGCATTATCTTGATCAACGAGGTTGTGGTCGCTCTTCACTTGCTCCAGAGGGAGACTACTCACTAAAAAGATTGCTTTTAGATCTTGAGGAGGTAAAACAAGAATTACATGTAGATAAATGGATTGTAATAGGGCATTCTTTTGGTGGTATTTTAGCTAGTAACTACGCTAAGCAATATCCTAACAGTGTCTTAAGTTTAATCTTGCTTAACTGTACACTAAACAAACGAGAGTCAAACCTACATCAAAGCCCCGATACGTAATATACACTATACTTTTAGATTTCTTTAATTGAGGGTGAGAATAAACTCCTCCACCTCTTCACAACGTGCATTAGAAAATCCACTGTCCTCACCAGTAATCACGAAGCCACATTTTTCTAGAACCTTAAGAGATCCGGAATTGTCTTTTGCAGCACGAGCATAAAGGGGGCGTATTGAAATTTGTTTTAAAAACTCACATAACGCTTTAGTTGCGATTCCTTTCCCCCAATATTTCTTTCCAATCCAATAGCTTACTTCTAGTTCATCAAACTGTTCGAAGCATAGAACGTGTCCAACGACGATATCTCCGAAAATGATCGTTTGCTTAATAATGCCCTCATTCGTGAGGATTTTATTCCAGTGTGTTAAGAAACTGTCCCACTCATTAGAATCTTTACCCGTAAAGGCTGCCATATAGTTTGCTTCACGGTCCTGTTGGTGTTTGAAAAAAATAGGAAGGTCATCTTCAATCACATTCCGAAGCATTATTCTACTCATCAAACTTCCCCCTTGTGTTTACTTTATTTTGGCAAAGTGTGTTCCTGTTTTTAATCAATGTATTATTTAAACTGCTAAATTTCATTTGGATTTTACTCAACAATCTGGCTCGATTGTTGAACAAAGAAATACTCTACAAAATAGATCTTTTTATCAAACTTTTTTTACAAATTATCATTCTTTATTATAAATGATCAGGCTTTTTTATATTAACTGTACTATGATTATAGGAGGATAGTTAGTTCAATATAAGAGCTAATATCCTCTTTTTAATACATATTAGAATTATAAACTATATTTGAAAATTCTAGTTTAATATGTTTACTATATGATCTTATGTTTTAAGGTGGAGGATGTTATGAAAGTACAAGAAGTGTTACTTGATGATAGTAAGAAAAGGTATTTACTTCTTGATGAAGGAGGAATGTCTGTAGTCCCGGTGATGAAGTATTTAGATACAACAGAAAAAAGCAGCAATACACTAAAAACATACTGTTATGCCTTCAAATAGCACCAACTATCCCTAGAATCAAACCTTTATATTTTTGTGAAAACATCTAGTTACTCCTTTCGCACAAACAAAATATTCCATATATAAACAATACTAAATTATGGAATATTTTTAGAGAATCCAAATATTTTTACATTCAGTTTATATATCATTTTTCTTTTATTAATAAAAATATCCCCACAGATAAGTAAATCCAAAGGGATAAAACGGTGCAACTTTATTTCAAAGCTACACTTATGCAATCTATTACCATGCTTACTACTCAATAGGAAAAAATGCCTGTCACTCCCTGAGAAATGCCGAAGCTGCAAAATTCATTCGACATTTCCAGGATGATCACAATGGATTATTTTTTATAATTCTATTTTCTGGTCACCACGTTTTTCTAGATTTTTAGCAGTTTTACTTTGGGCAACATCCTTTTGGTCTTTAAAGGTGCCCATGAGAAAATCATAGGCTGGGTTCGTAACACCATACCAGTAATTTTCATTTTTGAAGTGATGCCATAAATGAACCTTTTTCATCCAGCGCCCCCATGGTGATATTGGTTGAAGGGGGCGATGCGCGATATAATGCTTCCACTCATAAAATAATAAAAAGAGCATAATACCTGCAATAAATGCGTTTGTCATGACAAAGCTGGATGAAAGAAAATAAAAAATTGTTCCTGCAATTGCAATATTTGGCACACTATACCATAAGGGTAAAAATAATAAATGTAATTCATTCGGATTTGTATGGTGGTCATAATGTAGGCGCTTAAGCATTTTTAATAAAAACGCATTCTTTGGTGGCTTTAGATGAAAAATAAACCTGTGAGTAGCGTACTCAGCTAAGGAATACATAATCATTCCCAAAATAAAAGCACCCCAAATTCCGATAGAGATTAAATGTAGAATCATAAATCCAAAGCTAATGAGGAAAAGACAGCTCATGATCAATATATCAGGGTAGGAAAAATATTCTTTAAAATATTTTAGTTTCATTTATCACGCCTCCAGCTTTCTTTATTTTTTTCTATCTTTCCAAAGAGCCAAGCTTTTCTCCATTGTTGTCTTACACAATCTTTCCGCTTCAATTGCATCTCCCTTTAATGCAGCTTTTAATAAGTCATGGTAATAGTTGAAGGACAACCCACGATGATCTTTTACAGAAAAATATCTTTTCGCTATATCTACATAAATGGAATCGAAGCTATTTAAAATGAGTAGAAAGATCGGATTGGCAGCAAGCCCAGCACACCTTTTTTGCAAATCCCAATCAAATGCTGCATAGCTTTCTGCATTATCTTCAAGCTGCTCAAGATTGGCAAGGAGAGCAACCACTTTAGGTTGATTAAACGTAACAGCATCACGAATATAAGTCGGAGTCAACGAACTTCTAAATTCTAATAAGTACATAATAAATTCATCTGTAATGGTATGATGATTCTCAACAATATTAATAAGTGTCGTTAGATTCCCATTGCTCCAATAATCATTAATAATCGCTGGCATTCCTTTTCTCCCTGTTATCCATCCACTCCTTCCTAAACGTTGAAGCGCCTCCCGAATAGTTGGGCGACCAACACCAAATTCTTTTGCAAGCTCTCTTTCCGGCGGTAAAGTACTTCCTACAGAATATACACCAGTCAATATGGATCTAATTAATTCATTCTCAATTTTATCTGAGGAGCGTTCCTTTTCTTTCAAGCCATCGTCCCCTTTATTTTATGGTAATACATGTTAAAGACATTGGTAATACCAAAAATTATATAATAAATTTGAATTTTCTGTCAATAAAAAGGAGCGGATTTTTATAAATAGAATTATCGAACAAGCCCGTAAACTACTTAGTAGGATGGAAAATGATTGCTTAAATGCGTTGTTAGGATATTTATAAAAGAGAAAAAAACTCATTTAGATATACAACGGAGAATCGCATCATAAAGTAAATAGGGTTTTTATTCAATCTTATGAAAATTATTAGTTTAGCAACTACAGAATTTATAAGAATGCATGTTAGAATATCTGTTCAAAATAGATGATCAACCTTTTATATTCTAAAGTATGTGAAGAATTGTACTTAAAGTAACGGGTGCTATAGCGAAAGAAGAATGAATTGAATTTAAAGATTGAACCATGTTTTAGTTATTCCATTAAAGGGCGCGATTGTGGAACAAGAATTACAAGGGTGATACATATTATACATGACTAATATGTATCACCCTTTATTTTTTATGACTTTTTACGTTTTAGGTATTGATAAATTATAAATCATCGAACTTTATTTTAAATCCACACCCTAATATGTCCATTGCTATCTTAGAAGATAAACACCATCCTTACTTAGAAAATCAAGAAGAATTTAAGAATGTAATTCGCGATTTTGTACTGAATATGCCTGTTCTAAAAATACTCAGGAAATGTTTTACAACTTTTTTCTTGTTCCATATCATGTCCAAAGAAAACAATTGGTTTTTCATCTAAAACAATTTCCTTTAATCGTTTGATAGATTGTGAGGCCATTTCTGAATCAAATCCTGCGAATGGAACACCCTGCTCAAAGTTTTCCTGTGTGTAAGATGCATCAATTGTTAGCAAAACAGAACCTGACTTTTCCGTTTTAACGAATACTGATTGATGCCCTGGGGAATGTCCCGGCGTATAGAGCAACTGAACACCTGGCATTACTTCATAATCTCCTTCAATCATTTGATAGTTCAAACCTGGTAATATGCATTCCTTTAAATATTCTTCTCTATGTAAAGCAGCATCATGTTCAGTTCGTTGCACAATAATTGGTGTATGGCTGAAGCTTCCATTCCCACCAGCATGGTCAAAATGCAAATGAGAACTAATAACACAAAGAAGATCTTCTGGCGCATAGCCTACTCGTTTTAAAATATTTACAATTCTATCACCCTGCTTCATTTTAGGAAGAATCTGCCCCTCAACAAATGTTCCCTTAAAAAGATCTTCATTATCTACAGCGATTTCCGGCATTCCAGTATCTATCAAAATAGGACCTTCTGTTGTTTCCAAAAGATAGCACCATACTGGTAAATTCAAAAGTTTACCAGGGGCAAGCATACTATTAACAGAAGAATGATCCAACATACAGCGGCCAGCTGGTAAAAAGTAAAGTTTTTTAACGGTCATTCTATATCCACCTTCTCATATCAATTTGGATGAAACAATACAGTAATACTTCCGCTAATAACAAACTTTCTCCTTCTATTTCTTTCTTCACGTAATAACTGAAGACATAATCTGTGTTCTCGGTAGTCAAATCATCTTAAATACTACTTGTCCTATTAGCAAAAAAATGATGATAATTAATAAATTTTTAGCAATCTTTAATGGAATTTTAGGTAATGCAATTAATCCAATTTGGGAACCAATTGCTGATCCGATTGCCATTGCAATTGCGTAATTCCATTGGACAAATCCTGTTTGATAAAATATGATAAATGCTCCGCAACAACTACCAAAAATCAAAACTCTTGTCAGTTGAACTGCTTTCATATACGTGTTTTTTTGATTCATGTAATGTAGAATTCCAAATGTTGAAGATCCGGGACCAAATCCTCCATCATAAGCAGCTATAAAGAACGGTACGGTATTACTTACAATTGTTGTATCTTTGGATTTCTCCTCAACAGAAGATACCCATTGCTTATTTTTCAATGTAATAATTAAAGCAAATATCAATAAGATTAAGGCCATAATATTCATTGTTTGTTCTGTTACATGTGAGGTAATAAGTGCGCCACTCATTCCTCCAATCATAGCAATACAGACATTCACGATTATTGTTTTTACACTTAGATGCTTATTTTTTAATAAGTAGAATATGCTTGTCAGTGCAGCGATTCCTGATGAAAACTTATTAGTTGCAATTCCAACCTGGATAGGTACGCCTACAAGCATCATAGCCGGTAAAGTGATTAATCCTCCACCTCCTGCTAACGTTCCTATAAAGGCAGATACAATTCCTATTACTAGTAGAGTGAAAAACAGTGTGTCCAAGACAATCCCCCTCATCTCAAAAGTCAACCCCACGTAAATTTTACCATATTTAAAGCCACTGCATAAAAATCGTATAGCTACTATTTAATCTAATACTTTATTTTAATACGATCGTCTCTTCATTACATATAATGCCAAATCTAAAATAACGATCTAAATAACATATTAATTCACAGGTTAATTTGCATAGTAAATAATACGCAAAAAAGCTCAAAGTCCCTATATGACTCTGAGCTTTATTTTTGTATAAGACTTATTTCATTAAATCCACTCTTTTCCATGTTCACGAATGAATTTAATATCGTTTTGATAATGTTCAAGGTGTCCTTCATCTATCATTTTTTGAAAATTCATATCGCCTTCTCTGGCTTTTCTTTTCATGTATTTACATAACCCTTCTAATCGTAGCAATACCATCTCCAAATAATCTTCTTCCATACCCTCACCGTAGGATTCAAAAAACAATTTAACTCTTTGTTTTATACGGTCGGCATGCTGTAATGAATTATAATAAACTGCCTCACCTGTTTCAGTATGATAAACCCTACTTAAGGGGACACAAGTGTAAAGAGTATAGGCTATGTCCCAAAGTCTTGGACCAGGACCAGCAACATCAAAATCAATAATACCTACTGGTTTTTCGTGATTAAAAATAATATTGTATATTGCAAAATCATTGTGGCATACAACCTCTATTTTATTTGGAGTATTATCCATTGGTTTCCAATCATCTGATAACGGAAAGTCACTCACCGCATCATGGTAAAGACGGAGCATCTTCGCTATTTCTTTTAAAACATCATTAGACCACATGTATTCTTTTAAAGGATAATTACCAGCTTCTCCTTCAATAAATGATAATATCTCTCTATCTTTTTCATCAATACCTAAAAACTTTGGTGCATAACTAAAACCTTTGTTTTCCAAATGATTTAATAGCTTATGAATTTTGGTACTGTCTGGCTTTAATTCTCGTCGAACAGTACTTTCCGAACGATATACGTTTGAGACATTCCCTCCCGTTAGCATTTCTTCGTTTTCGTAGTTTGACATCTGATAATTCCCCTCCATTATTAGAAAACTAGACACTCTTAAAACAAATGCCGATTGTTCAACAATCCTGCTCGTTAACGGAACAGGACCACTTTGCTTGTCTTTATATTTTAACACAAATTTCCTATTCCTTTTTTTAACACCTCGAATAGCAACTTTAATCGCATCAAAAATAACGAAATGACAATGGTCATCCTGATAATTGATGTGCCATTACACTTGTGAATTCAACAGTGAAAACAGAATAAACCTTTACATATCAACAAAAAAATCGAGTATAAAACCTTTGTGGTTTTATACTCGATTTAACCTGCCATTTATACGGTTTCTCCACGTTATCTGAACTACTTAGATCTTGTTTTCTATATATTGACACCTATATAGTTGTAAAACTTACAATATCATTAACATTCTTTTTTAAATGACCTTGTAGCCTATATGCATATCAATATTTTCCTATATCTCTTTTTACTTCTCAAAATGAGCCATACCAAAGTTTTCATTAAATCTCTTACACCATATAGAAACTAAACCATATGCATCGATATCTACTTCTTCAGGAATTTCATAGTTTTGAGATCCTTTGTTTCCCTTTAACTTACCTAATTCAATATACTGATAGTTTTTAACATCTTCATTATTTTTTAAACTTTTCGCAGGAACCAATACCACTCGAACATCTGGGCCATTAGAAGTTTCAAAATTGGTAAGCCTTAGAACGCGCTTTCCATCCGATAGTTGATAGATTGTTGCTACTCCTGTCGTTTCATGAATACCATTCTGAAACTGCCCTTTGCTTATTACTCGTTCTTGTTGTTGAATTTCTTTTGATTTTATTTCTGTTTGTGGCAATGCTTCATTAATTTGCTTATCAATAAATAATTTTTCGGGACGGAATAAAAACCATAAAATTCCTCCAACCATTACAAACCCTGCAATAAGTAATACAGATTTTATTTTCATAAAATAATCTCCTCTGTAACATAGTACTTATATGTATGTTAACAAGAAGGTCTTTCATTTTTATAACATAATTATTACAAAAGTCTTTCAAACGCCTCATTTCTTTTCTGATGTAACGGAAAAAGTAAATCAAAATTCACATTCCTGTTGCCCATCCGGACGATTTAATGAAGAAAATGGGAATACAAGCTAAGATTCGAAAGAAAAAGTGGGGACATTTTGGCTTAAAAGAACAATGTGTCGTATCGGAAAATCTTTTAAACAGAGAGTTTTTCAGCTACCAAACCAAATGAAAAATGGGTTACAGATATAACCTACCTTACTTTTAACAATACACGCATATATCTTTCTGTGATAATGGATCTTTATAATATCCCCCTTATAAAAAAGCTATATTTGAAAATTTTTCAGATCCTTATTATTCATCCTTTAACGGGGATAAATCGGTGGAATTTACTTTTATTACTTAGAGCAATAGGTTCCAAACCACAGCTACAAAGGGATAATTTCACATTCGGTTACTGGAGAAGCTTGCAGCTATAACTTCTCTCTTTTTAATAAAACACCAATTTCCCCCACAATACGATACAGGGATTTTACTACTGTATTTTGATTCCTAAAGGCATCTTTTTCTCTTTCTTCAAATTTTCAATTGTCCTAGAATAGGTTGTGTTCTTGCCCAATGTAACAACATAAGGATTTAAACCATAAAAAGACTTCAAATCTTTTGCTTTTCTATACGAATCACATCCTTTTTAGAGTACTAATATTTCAAAACCTTCCCACCAGAACCATATTTAAAAATATTACTCACGATTCTTCTCAATCTCCAATTTTATTAACTCTAAGTTTCTAAAGAAAAATACATTTATTCAAAAAAATTTATTTTCTGTCGTTTTTTGTAATTTTATAATATATACTATATAACGTTATATATGAATTTAAATGGGAGTGTGACTTAATTTTGTTATTAAAAAATAAAAAAATTGGAACAAAGTTGAACATCTTAATGATCATAGCTAGTATTGCATGTATTCTCTTATCAATTATAGGGGGTATCAGCTTAAAGAAGACAGGCGAAGCTTCTACAAGTATGTATGAAGAAAGATTGCTGCCAATTTACGGGATAGAGACTGTAGAATCTAATTTTCATTATGGTGCTAAAAATCTTATGGAACTTATGCTTACAACTGATGATAAAAGAAACAAAGAATTAGTAAGTAGAATGGATCAATTAAAGAATGAGAATCAGCAACTATTAAAAAAATATGAGTCTAAAATTACTTCACAAGAAGAAAAACAATTATATGCAGATTTTCAGAAAAATTATCAAGAGTTCAGAACGAAAATAAATGAAGCACAAGATTTAGCGGTGCAAAATAAAAACGAAGATGCTTATGCTTATTATTTAAAAGAAGTTGAGCCCGTTATACAAAAGTCAAGTGATAGTATTCAAGAACTCATTAAGTATAATACTAATAAGGCAGAACAATTACAGAAAGATAATGTTAGTAACATGAACAATATGGTGCTAATCTTTACTTGTATTTCAGTTATAGCGACTGCGGTGATTATGTTTATTGGATATATCATTAAAACATCTATTCACCGTCCAATTACGTTATTACAGCATGATATGAAAGAAGTAGCAGATGGGAATTTAGTAATACGTACTTCTTATGAAGCAAATGATGAATTAGGGAATATCGTTACTTCTTTTAATCATATGTTAGACGATTTGCAACAACTATTTGAGAAAATAAAGGTAACGACACACGAGGTTACTTCCTCGACTGATAGTATGTTGCAAAATACAAAACAAGCATCTCGAATCTCTAACGAAGCTGTTCAAACGATTCATGAAGTGAACAAACAAATAGTAGGACAAGTTACGAGTATTCAAGAAAGTTCAACAGCAATGAATGACCTAGCAAATGGAGTTCAAACAGTAGCTGAATCTGCATCAACTGTTGCTGAAGTATCTGTTGTTACAACAGATCGGTTGAATAGCGGAAGTGAAGTAATCAAGAAATCCATTACGCAAATGAATAATATGCATAAAGTTGTTGAAGAAACGTCTACAGTGATAGAACACCTTGTGATGCGTACGCAAGACATAGATAAAGCTTTAAATGCTATTACGAATATTGCGGAACAAACAAACTTGCTTGCTTTAAACGCTGCAATTGAAGCAGCGCGTGCAGGGGAAAATGGAAAAGGCTTTGCAGTTGTTGCAGCCGAAGTGCGAGACTTAGCTGAACAATCAAAGCAATCCGCACATGAAATTAATGATTTAATTAAAGCGATTCAACAAGATACAAAAGATACTGTTCAAATTATGAGAAAAGGTCAAGAAGAAGCAACGCGAGGAAGAGATGCTGCTAATGAAGCAGACCAAGCGTTTTCAACAATCATGGCAGACATTCATAAGATAACGCAACAAATTCAAGAAGTCTCTGCTACAACAGAAGAAATGTCTGCTGGAACGGAAGAAATAAACGCTTCACTATCGGTCGTGTCAGAAACTTCTACAAAAGTAGCGAAAGATACGAATGAGACTGTACAAGCAATTCAAACACAGGCTTCATCCATTACAGAAATAACAAAGCAATCCGTGCAAATAAGGAACAAAATCGAAGAATTAGAAGGATTCATTTCACAATTTAAAATTGACGAATCAAAACAACAGTAAAAAGAGCCTACAAAACAGACCTTTTTATCAAACTTTTTTACTAATTATCAAACTTTATTTTAAATCTACATCTTCAAGAAAAGGGCGCGATTATTTAATAAGAAAGGACATTACATATTAGTCATATAAAATATGTAATGTCCTTTAATTTATATATCTTCTTTTAATTTAGGTCTTAATAACATATATCTCTACTATCCTTTTTCAACTATAATTTCATCTTTTAAAATCATTTGTCTAATGGATATTAATAATCTATATTTGATAGCAAACGAAACAAATCCATTTTGAAAAGATTATTCAAAATGCGAGTTCAATTTGTCAGAATCGCAAAAAGATAATTACAGATTAAAAATCAACTAACTACCAGTGAATATTAAAAATTCTATGGAAAATAATAAATTATATAAATCCATTTTAATTTTTCGACATCTAAATCCCTGCTATGCAGAATAAAAAGTAATCTACATTCGTTTGCTCTTTCTGTTTTTACTTCGCATGTGGCAGAAAAAGGCCCTAACTGCTTCTATGCATGGCTGGATGCTCTCTCCCACCTAAAAAGAGGGGTTTTATGTCGGTTTTTTAATTGATGTATATATAAGAACCAATTAAAGCTAAGAATCTACTATATTAACATGATAGATTCTTAGCTTTACTCTAGCAGTTCGTCTATACATTTCTTTTATTTTTCAGGCATAAACCATACAATTTGTTGTACTCGAACAAAACATGGCACTTCTTTTTCTTCTAATACAATATGATCTGGCTTCACACTTCTTAGCATACCATTTACACTACCACGGATTGTTTCAACTACAATTCTTTGTCCTACAATAGATTGTAGTGTTTGTACAACGTATGGATCAACTAATGCAACTACTTCACCGCTTATCTCATAACCATCTCGAAAATAACCGTACACATCTTCATAGGAATAATACATAAAGGTGCCTCCTCTTTTCAAGATTTGCTGTAGTGTATGTTTCGCTCATTTAAGAAGTGCCTATCTAAAAGAAAAAGAGATGCCACATTATGGCACCTCTTTTATATGTAAGGAATACTAGAAGAAGCCTACCTTCTAGTCTATTCCCATTTATAAGTCCAAAACTGCTCCATTTGTAACCATTTTAACGTTGCAGCATCTTTATTTTTCAGCTTCACTTCTGTTTCTTCAAGCATTGCTTCCGTTTGAGAACGATGTGCACGTAAAGCTGCTAACTTTTGATCAAATGCTTCGCTAATGTTATTCACCACATCGGGTTCACCTAATACTTCTTCACGATTTTTCGTAATTGCAACAGCGTGAATAACCGGACGTATTTCTTTTGGCATACGTGATACTGCACGAACTGTAGCACGACCAAATGCATCATGGTCTGGGTGAACACCGTGTTCTGGATAGAATGTAATAATTCTTGATGGCTGTACATCGCGAATTACCGCTTCAATTTTATCTGCTACAAAATCTACATCTTCAAACTCTAACGTTTTATCATGAAAACCAAGCATTCTTAAATCTGTAATGCCCATTGCTTCACATGCATCTTTTAATTCCTTTTCACGGATACTTGGAATTGTTTCACGGTTTGCAAATACATCTTTCCCCATGTTACGTCCCATTTGTCCAAGGGTTCCACATGCATAAGTTACAGGTACTCCTTGTCTTGTTAATAAACTAATTGTTCCTCCTGCTGCATAAGATTCATCATCTGGATGCGGAAATACAACAAGCACATGTCTCTCCATACGTTTCCCTCCTTCTTATTTAAATGGCGTTAAGCTTAATTCAAATGCTACTGCTAAACGACCTTTATTATCGTGCCCTGCTAGTAATAAACGATCTTGCTCGTCTACTTCCCAATGTGTAATACCTTCAGCATATACCCAGCCATGATCCATTTTGAGACCAACTCGGTATGGATTTGTTCCGGTTATTTTCCCGCGCTCAAAACGGATAATTGCATTGCGAATGAATGCTCCGACTGTCATCATTTTTTCATTAATATGTGAAGCATATGCTCCATTTGTCGTTTCTAAATGAATATATACATCTTTATTTACAAAACGTTCGATTTCATGTTGAATAACAGCGCTATCTTTTACTATTTCCATCGGATTTCACCTCTTCAAACCATTTTACGCAAAAATAATGTAAATTGCTATCTCTATATTAGAGGACAATGCTCACTTTGCATAATAATTTGCACTTTGTTTTTTTATTTTTTATTACGGTATGTGAAATTCTATTCTTCCTCTCTATTGTAAATAGTTTTCTTTCTTTTTTGAATTTGCTACAATAGAGTTTATGCGGAGGGATGCATTTCGACAATTTAATACATATTTTAAAGAAGGTGACATGTTGGAACATTCAGCACATGAAGTAGCAAATTGGCAATATTATTTTGCAATTGCCGTATTTTTAGTGACATACGGATTTATTATTTCCGAGAAATTGAACCGTGCTGTAATTGCACTGTTCGGTGCTGCCATTATGATTATTTTTGGAATTGTAGACTTACATACTGCCTTTACATCACATATTCAATGGGAAACGATTACCCTTTTAATTGGAATGATGATTCTCGTACATATTACGAGTCAATCTGGTGTATTTGAATATGTAGCTATTAAAGCAGCAAAAGCAGCAGGCGGAAAGCCCATTCGAATTTTATTATTTCTATCCCTATTAACCGCTGTCGGCTCTGCATTTTTAGACAATGTAACGACTGTTTTATTAATTGTTCCTGTTACATTATCTATCACGCGTATCTTAAAGGTACAACCTGTTCCTTATTTGATTTCTGAAGTATTATTTTCAAATATTGGTGGTACCGCAACGTTAATTGGTGATCCTCCAAATATTATGATTGGATCTGCTAATAAACATTTAGATTTTAATGCTTTTTTATTTAATTTAACTCCAATTGTAATTATTATTTCTGTTGTTACATTAGGCATTATTTATTTTATGTATCGCAACAAATTAAAAACAACATCTGAACAAATTGCCAAGCTTATGGCCTTAAATGAAAAAGACTATATTCGTGATCGAAGCCTACTCCTAAAATCTCTTTCTATTTTAGGACTGACAATTCTCGGGTTTGTTCTTCATTCGATTATTCATGTGGATGCGGCAGTTATTGCGATGACTGGTGCTACACTCCTTATGTTAATCGGCGTGAAACAACACGAATTAGAAGATGTATTCGCTCATGTAGAATGGGTAACAATTTTCTTCTTCGCTGGATTATTTGTTCTTGTTGGCGGGTTAATTGATATCGGCCTTATTTCTTCACTTGCAAAAAAAGTGATTGACGTAACAAATGGCGATATCGGTTTTGCAGCAGTTCTCATCTTATGGGTATCTGGTGCAGCATCAGCTACTATTGATAATATTCCATTTGTCGCAACGATGATTCCACTTATTCAAGATTTAGCATCAGGACTTGGACTTTCTGCTGATTCCCCTCAAATTGAAGTACTATGGTGGGCATTATCACTTGGCGCTTGCTTAGGAGGGAACGGAACGTTAATCGGAGCATCAGCAAACGTAGTTGTTGCAGGTATTGCTAACCGCGAAGGACATGGATTTTCTTACCTTGACTTCTTAAAAATTGGCTTACCGTTAACGATCGTTGCATTATTATTATCACATGCTTATATATATTTACGTTATTTAATGTAAAAAGGTTTGCAGCATATTGCTGCAAACCTTTTTCTTCACCAGAATATCCCAATAATTGCAAGTGCACCTAATATTAAACCGCCAATTTCACCAACAATCGCTGGTGACAATTGAATTCCTTTTCTAACTTCTACAACCGGTCTTTCATGCCTAAGTTGTTGCACCTCATTCTGTAGTTGATGCACACTACCATGTAATTCTTTCACAAGTTCTTTTAACTCGGTTATCTCTTCATTTACTGGTTTTGGTTTTTCTAAATTCATCTGACACGACTCCTTATTTTAATCCATATACTGTAAAATTTCGACAACGATAATTCTTTATCCTGCAAAATATATGCGTTTTATTGAATGTATTATATTTTATAATACAATTTTCATTTCTAGTGATGTCCTATATTCCAGTACCTTATGAACTCAAAATAATAGATTGTTAAACTTGTAATTCTCTTCTAAAAAAGATCTAGTAGATTAAAATCCACTAGATCTCCTCTTTCATTCTCTATTTCAGTCTAACGTTTCACCATTAGACGCTATTATATTTTTATACCAATAAAAACTTTGTTTACGGATACGACGTAAATCTTTCAAATCAAATTCATCGCGATTTACATAGATAAATCCATAACGCTTACTGCATCCTTGATGTGTACTAATAAGGTCAATAGCTGACCAAGGACAAAAACCAAATACCTCTACACCATCAGTAATCGCTAATTGAAGCTGGTCAATGTGTTTTTTCAAGAAATCAATACGATACGAATCATTGATTACATCACCTTCCTCTAGCTTATCAAAAGCACCTAATCCGTTTTCAGTAATAATTAACGGTAAATGATAGCGATCATAAATTTCGCGTAATGTTGTTCTAAATCCTATTGGATCAATTTCCCAACCAAACTCATTTT
Organism: Bacillus sp. NPDC094106; assembly: GCF_044764345.1. Classification (NCBI taxonomy): domain Bacteria; kingdom Bacillati; phylum Bacillota; class Bacilli; order Caryophanales; family Bacillaceae; genus Bacillus; species Bacillus sp. NPDC094106. The sequence continues at coordinate 45,515 of NZ_JBIWHY010000022.1, forward strand.
TCTTCAAATACTGATTCGTATGTCCTTTATATACACCTGGTTCTCCTGTAGTAATGTGCTGGTCACCGGTATGATTCACATCCGTTTCATCGCCCATACTTTGAGCAACTGTTTGTGAAGTATAATAATTAAATGCAATAAAGTCTGGATTTGCTCCTGCTAAAATATCCATATCCCCTTCTTCAATCATTGGTGTATATCCTTTTTCCTCTAGATAACTCCATGCAATATTGTTATATCGTCCATATACTGCCATATCTAAATACAGCCAGTTTCGGATTGCAGCATAATTATTCGCTGCAAGAATATCTTCCGGTTTAGAGCTTGTTGGATAAATCGTTACAATGTTTGGTGCTGGTCCAATCTTTGCTTCTGGCAAGATTTCATGACATAGTTTCATTGCTTTCGCTTGCGCTAATAACATATGATGATTTTGTTGATATAACTCTTTTTCAGGATTTTCTAAATTAGGATCCACTGTTCCTATTGCCGAACCATGGAGAATCATCATATTTTGTTCATTGATCGTTAGCCAATATTTTACTCGATCTCCAAATGTCTTAAATAACGTTTTTGCATACTTTTCAAAAGCATCAATTGTTTCACGATTGGACCAACCACCTTTTTCTTGCAAAGCATATGGCAAATCAAAATGATACATCGTTACAATTGGTTCAATACCTTTTTTTATTAACTCATTAATTAAGTTATTGTAAAATTCAATACCTTTTTGATTTACTTCTCCTGTTCCATTTGGATAAATTCGTGTCCACGCAATTGAAAAGCGATACGCTTTAAATCCCATCTCAGCTAGTAAGGCAATATCTTCTTGATAACGATGATAATGATCACTTGCTACCTTAAAATCTGTCACACCCTCTACATGATTTGCCATATCAATTACTGATGGTCCTTTACCATCTTCATTCCAAGCACCCTCAATTTGATAAGCTGATGTTGATCCTCCCCAGAAAAAATTCTCAGGAAACTGTTTTAAATTTTCATATTTCATGCCCTTTTTCCTCCGATTTCATTTTTATATAAGACTCTTATTCCTTACTTTCCTTCTAAATAAATCGTAGATCTTTTTTACTCTTTTTATACGTTTCAATATTTCATAAATATGATATTCACTATGATAAGCACTACCTTCTCGAACATTTCAATGTCCTAAACCATGTCTACCTAACAAATATAGAACGTAAGGTAAACTTAAATAATAAGCGTCAGTATTTCTTCTTTTTCTTTAACTATACCTTTCTTCATTTCTACAATGCTTACATAATTACTTGTATTTGTAATAATAATAGGCGTTGTAACCTGATAACCGGCTTCTTTAATTTTTTCAATCTCAAAATCAACCAATTGATCGCCTTGTTTCACTTGATCCCCTTGTTTTACACGCGGTGAAAAATATTTTCCTTCAAGTTGAACTGTATCAATTCCTATATGGATTAATATTTCCGCACCTTCATTTGATGTAATCCCTATTGCATGTCCTGTTGGAAATAGGGTTGACACTACACCGTCAACAGGTGAAACAACTTGTCCAATCGTTGGCTCAATTGCAATGCCTTTTCCCATTGCTTCTGATGAAAATACTTGATCATTTACTTCTGATAATGGCTTAATTTCTCCTACTAGCGGGCTCACAAGGATCTCTTTTTTTACAAGTGATTTATCTTTTTCCTCTTTCTGACCTGATACTACACTTTGCTTTTTGTCTTCAAATCCAAACATGATTGTAAGAAATGCTGCAATCCCAAATGCAATCGCCACTGCTATTACATAGAGTAACATTGGTGAGAATACTGGAGTCGTTAACAAACTCGGGAATCCAAAAGATTTTTGTTGTACTCCTAAGAAACCACTTATCGCTCCCCCGATAGCTCCAGCAACGATGACGTAAGGAATGGTACGTTTATAACGCATTAACAATCCATAAATAATCGGTTCTGTTACACCTGCCAATAAACCTGGTAGTAATGTAGAGCCAGCGAGCGTTTTCACTTTCTTATCTTTTACTCTCAAGAAAATACCAAGAGCTACCCCCATTTGTGCAAACGGTGCAGCAGCAGCCATAGCAATAATTGGATCACCACCTGCAGCAAGGTTTGCCATCATAATCGGTACAAGACCCCAGTGAAGACCTAAAATAGTTAGAAACGTCCAGGCAGCTCCCATAACAGCTCCTGTTATCATGCCGCTCTTTGTGCTCAAGAAGCCAATTACAGCACCAATCCCATCTCCTACATATACACCAAAAGGTCCGAAAACGATTACAGTTAATGGAACGATAATTACTAAAGATAACATTGGCACTAAGAACATTTGTAAATCTTTATGAATAATCTTCTTCAATAACTTTTCTAAAACAGCATAGATGCTAACAGCTATAAAGACTGGAAACACTGTAGATGAATAATTCATGAGTACAACCGGAATACCTAAAAAGTTAGAAACATCTCCGGCCTGCTGTAATAATCCTGTAAAGTTCGGTTCAAGTAATGCTGCCCCAATCGTACCACCTACATAAGGGTTAGCACCTAACTTTGTTGCAAGTGTAATCCCAAGAAAGATAGGTAGAAAATAAAATACTGCATTCCCTGCTGCCGATAAAATGTGATACGTTCCACTTTTTTCCGATAACCATCCTAACATAACAAGTACGGTTAGCACTGCTTTTAGCATACCTGCTCCAGCTAGCGCTCCTAATAATGGAGTAAAGCTTCGTGAAATCACATCAAAAATTCTTGTTGCGATCGTTCCCTTTTCTTCCTCTGATGAATGAGAAGGCGTACCTAAATTTCCTAGTTTTATAATTTCTTGATAAACATCAGCAACTTCACTTCCAATTACCACCTGGAATTGTCCCCCAGTTTCAACAACGCTCAATACCCCATCCAAACTTTCAATCGTTGATTTATCAGCTTGTTTACTATCCTTTAGTTTAAATCGCAATCTCGTTGCACAATGTACAAGATTTGAAACATTTTTTTCTCCACCAACTAGTCTAAGTACATCTTTTGCCAAGTTGCTATTACCCATGATTTTTTCACTCCCTCTGTTCCTTAAAATTCCCTAATTACTTTGTTACCTTATGAAACGGCTAAAAAGCATGTGTAGAACATGAATAAAAAGAAAAAACCTGAATTAACGCTTCGAAATGGAAGATAAAATTCCACTCATAGAGCATTAATCCAGGTTTTGCCTGCTTAACCAGTAACAATCCTGCAACATTACTTTTATATTCATTTTTTGACTCACTATCCTACATCACACTTTTTTGCATAAAAAAACCTAAATTACTATAGCACAAGACGATATTCATCCTATCCTTTAGCAATTTAGGTTTTGCCTGCTTTATCAGTAACAATCCTAAGTACATTATTTACTTTATGCTTAAAAATTAACATGAATCCGAATAAATGTCAACGCTTTCATTTCAAATATCGTTTACATATATAAAAATAGTATAATATTTCTCCGTTATTTCCTATTCACTACTCTTTGAATATGAATCGTTAAGTAAAGCATTTCTTCACTAGTTAATTCACGTGTATATTGTTTCTTTATATATTCATTTATTTTTTCTGTACATTCGTATGCCTCTATATGCTTATTCCTAACAGCCTCAAATAAAAAATCATCTTTACTTTCCACATATGTGCCGCTAAACAACCTTTGTGCAAAAAACTTTAAATGAGTTACAAAACGATAATAATTTAAAGATTCTTCATCAAAGCTTATTTTAAATTGATATTTAACGATATTCAGTATATCTTGCATAACCTTTGTTATATTTACAATATTCGGCATTTCTTCATTCAATTCTGCATTTACTATATGCATGGCAATAAATCCAGCTTCGTCTTCAGGTAGAACGATTCTAAGCTTATTTTCTATTCTATTTAAAGCCTCTTTACCTACTAAAAACTCATCTTTATAAAGCCTTTTTATTTCCCAAAGTAATGCATTTTTTATATCTAGGCCTTTCTTATTTCTTTCTATTGCGAAATGAATATGATCCGTAAGAGAAACATATATACTATCATTTAAATCTCTTCCAAATTTTGTTTTTGCATAACTAATTATCTCTTCCGAAACTTCCATATATTCTATTGGAATTTCATATAAGAGTGTTTTAAATTTGTCTGAGACATCCTTATTTTTCAGCTCAAACACTTTCTCGATTCTTTCCTCGTCAACCGAATCACCTGGTCTTTTCTGAAATGCAATGCCTCTGCCCATTATAACTAATTCTTCACTTTGATCGTTGAAAACACTTACAACATTATTATTTATCACTTTTGCTATTTTCATATAGATCACCTTTAATAGATTTAGTATTAAAATTGAATGGTGTAAGGTTTTGCCCGAATTACCAGTAACAATCCTGTCCATACATTATATCCAGTTAAATGTTAACATTCAAAAAAATAGATAGCAACCGTTTTCTTAAAATGGTTTCCGTATAAAGGTAAACTGTTTATAAATAGACACATAAGGTGAAACTTTAATCAGTGGGGCTTTCTTTAATCCCACTGATTATTAGCCCTCACCAATCGGACTTTTTACTCGCGGTTCATCTCCAACCTAATTCCTTTGCTTTTATTGAACTTTGAGGCGAGAGTCTTACTGCCCGTAAATAGTGGGATAACTTACCCTAACATAGTTACCCATTCATCTCGTAATATCCCCATTATAATACGGTCAAATTTCTTTCCATCTCGTTGAACAGCTTCTCTCATACATCCCTCCATCTGAAAACCAACCTTTTTATATGCTTCAATTGCAGGGGCATTATATGAAATAACATCGAGACCTACACGATGTAAGTTTAGTTCGTGAAAAGCATATTTCAGAATAAGGCGTAATCCTTCTGTACCGTATCCCTTACCTCTATAATTCTGATCACCTATGCCAATTGCTAATAAACCAGCTCTATTATTCCACTCTATACTATGCAGTGCCACAAAACCAATTAGGATATCTTCTTGAATTGTTCTTAACATGAACGAAACACCGTTTGATTTCCGGCCCTTTAATAGCTCATACTCCTTTATTTCATGTAAAGATTGCGGAATTGCAGCGTCTGTATCTACATTTCTTAAATACTCACTATCTTCTTGCCAAATAGCCATTTTCTCAACATCTTCCGCTCTAATTGCTGATAATTTAATATTTTCACCTAAAAAAAGATTATTCACTGTAGTATTCATTTCAAAGATCCCCCTTTTCAATTATGGGGATAGTTCTGTAATTTACTAGACCTATCTATCCCCGTGCCCCATCGTCTTCGGTAATAGTGAGATACTTACAATAAGCGCTAGCATTGGCACATCTCCCTTTAATAAGTTTGCACTCATTATATAATTTTCTGAGTATTTAATCAAAAAAGGATTATAAAAAAGACCCTTCAAATTGAAGAGTCTCACTTTAATATTCTTACTTCTATAGAAACACTTTTCCTAAGAACCAAAATTCATTATTTTGCGAACAACTTTTCCGCTTCATCCATTGCCATTTTATTTCCTAAAGCAGAATAATCAAGCCATGGTTGATCATGAATGATATATACATGTTTCCCTTTAACTGCTTTTAAATCTTTCCAAATTGGTGTGTCTTGTAATTGTTTAAAAGCAGCTCCCACCACCGCTGCGCCAATTACTCGTGGAAGTCTGAGTTCATAAATAATTTGGTGCTGTGTTAATTTAGGATTGTAGTCAAAAAATGCTGTCCAGACAGTATGTAAATCAATATCCTTTGCCCCAAACGCAATCGCCAAAAACATCGATATTACTAGACATACAATCGTTACAATGAATAAACATATAAATCTAATATTTATCCAACGATTTTTAACAGTATGTACTGAAGAACTATGTAACATATTTCGTTTCATCCTTTATATTCAATTGTTTTTATATTACTTGTTATTGATAATAATTATCATTGTTATAGCTTTACTTTTTTAAAATAGCAATATAATTTTCTACTTTGTTAAAGTATAAGAAATCAAATTGGAATAACCCACTAAAAATTACAAATACATACAAAATATTAAACTTTTCCTTTTTTAAAAAATTATAGTATAGTAAGTTATTATTGAATTTTTCAGCTAAAAAAATCACCCATCATATGGAAGGAGAAACAATGTTTTATATTAAACAACTTCTTTTCTTTACCTATCAACAAGCTTTATCCTGTGTTTTTCCAGTAGTCATTTTTATCACCCTTGCCGGTTCAAAACTCATCCCGATTCCAGGGCTATATCGTTATGATTTCATTCTTATTGTTTGTCTTCTTACTCAATATATTATGTACAAAACTCGTCTGGAAACAAAAGATGAGCTTAAGGTGATTGCTGTCTTTCATCTCATTGGGCTTTTATTAGAAATATATAAAGTTCACTTTGGTTCATGGAGTTATCCTGAAGAAGCATATTCAAAAGTTTTTGGTGTCCCACTTTATAGCGGATTTATGTACGCTAGTGTCGCTAGTTATATATGCCAAGCATGGCGAAGATTACATTTACAAATGCAGAACTGGCCTAGGGCGATATGGACAATACCACTAGGAGCTATGATTTATTTCAACTTTTTTACACACCACTTCCTATATGACTTTCGCTGGGTTTTAACTATCCTTTTATTCATTGTCTTTTTTCGTACTTTTGTACAATTTTCTGTACAAGAAGTTACATATAAAATGCCACTTGTACTCTCATTTTTCCTTATTGGATTTTTCATTTGGATTGCTGAAAACATCGCTACGTTCTTTGGCGCATGGCAATATCCCAATCAGCGAGAAACTTGGAGCCTCGTTCACATCGGCAAGATTAGTTCATGGTTTTTACTCGTTGTAATCAGTATTATGATTGTGGCGCAGCTTAAACATTTTAAAGATAATGAAAACAAGCCAACTTCAATATCATAAGTTGGCTTGTTACATTTTGCTTCTCTATAAAGTGATACTTTAATCAGTGGGAATTTTCTTCATCCCACACCGATTATTAGCCCGCAAATAACAGGATAAATATTTCACCGCTCAATACACTTTACCAAATGATGCTCTTGTTACATCTATGAATTGCTGTAATGGCGACGTGATCCATTTATCTTTATGCCAAGCAATTTGTGTAAAAATAGGAGTGATTGTATTCTCGAAAACCAATTCCTTCATTGTACCTTCTTGTATATCTTTTTCTACAACCATTGCTGGTAAAATCGCTATCCCTAGACCTGCAATTACACATTGCTTAATTGCTTCCACACTAACAAACTCAATTTTATTTATAGGATATACGTCTTCTGTACGGAATAAGTCTTCAAATATCGTACGATATGAACAGCCAAGCTCTGTTAGTAAAAGCGTTTCATTTTCTAAGTCTTTTATGGAAACTGTAGTTTTCTCAAGTAAAGGATGATTAGGAAAAACAACTATTTTTAATTCCTCTTGAATCAAAGACTCTACATGCAAAACATCTTCTGTTTTACATTCATCTAAAATAAAGGCTAAATCCAATTTCCCTTCCATTAATTGTTCTTTCACATCCTTATTTGAATGAGCGGGTTTAAATATAAGCTTTATTTGAGGAAATTTTGCCTTAAACTCTTTTAAAATGAAAGGAAGTCGATATGTACATTGGCTTTCTTGTGCTCCAATTAGTAGCGTACCAGATATTTCCTCATCGTCTTTCACAGCCATTTTCGCCTCATAACTTAACGCAATCATCTTATCCGCATATAACTGGAACTTCCGCCCTGCTTCAGTCAAAAAAAGACGTTTCCCCAATCGTTCGAACAATGGTGTTCCTAGCTCAGCTTCCAATGCTTTTATTTGAGCAGTCACACTTGACTGAGCAAAATTCAATATTTTCGCAGTCTGCGTAAAATTCAAATTTTCCGCTGCCGTTTTAAATGTGATTAATTGTTTTATCTCCAATATCTTTTCCTCCTTTCAATCAATATTTTCGATTGATTCCATCGAAATAATCCTCTTTTTCTATTGATATATGTATTGTATGATAAGAAACATTAACAAACAATATTGACGTACGTTACAAATTGGAGGTATTCCATATGAAAGCACTTTGTTTCGAAGAATTCGGAAATGCTGATGTATTAAAATATCAAGAAGTTCCAGACCCAATTATAAAACCAAAGGAGATTCTTGTTCGTACAAAAGCGATTGGCTTAAATTTTGCTGATATATATAGACGTAGAGGTGACTATCATCTTGCTGGTAAACCACCTTATATATTAGGGTATGAAGGATCAGGGATTGTAGAGCGTGTTGGTAATGAAGTTTCTAACATCAACGTTGGAGATCGTGTTGCATTTGCTGATGTCCCGTTCGCAAATGCCGAATTAGTAACTGTGCCAAAAGAAAAAGTAATTCCACTACCTGATTCTATTTCTTTCAATACAGCCTCTTCTGTTTTATTACAAGGTTTAACGGCTCATTATTTAACAAAAGATAGCTATAAAATAAAAGAAGGCGATGTTGTTTTAGTGCATGCAGCAGCCGGTGGAGTTGGCCAACTTCTCGTACAAATGATTAAACTGCAAGGTGGGCAAGTTATCGGTCTTACTTCATCAAAAGAAAAAGCAAACGTAGCGTATTCAGCTGGAGCAGACTATGTATTATTATATACAGAAGCATGGTGTGAAAAAGCACTGAAAATCACAAAAGGGCTTGGTGTTGACGCTGTATATGAATCAGTAGGTTCTACATTAGAAGAGAGCTTCAAGGCTACAAGAATCGGTGGAACAGTCGTATTTTACGGAATGGCTGGTGGCAATCCTGCCCCTATTGATCCCCGAATGCTAATGGATACTTCGAAAACTTTAACTGGCGGAGATCTTTGGAATGTACTCACAACATATGAAGAACGAAAAAAACGTTCACAGCAACTATTTGATTGGATTACTGCTGGAAAATTAAATATCCAAAATCCAACTACTTTCTCTTTAAAAAATGGCGCTGAAGCACATCGATTATTAGAAAGTCGAAAAAGTACTGGAAAAATTTTATTGATACCTTAATCATTTCGGATAAGAAATCTGAATCAAAAAAGGGGCAGCTAGAAGAGTTCTTCTGGCTGCCCCTTTTTTCAATTCTATTCAGAAAAAGCTTTTGAATATTGAACGACTCCTTGTATATCTCGAAGAACATGATCCGTTAACTCCATAGCCATAAATGCTGCATTTAAAAATGCTTGTTTTACAACCTCTTCTGCCCTTTTATAATCTTTCTCAAGTTCTTGTCTAATCTTTATATTCACAGCATCTCACCCCCTATTCTTTCTGATTTCTTTTTGAATATTACGAAGTGCTTTTTTCGATCCCCGCTCTATATCATGCTGCATTTTCCGTTCTTTATAATCCACAAACAATATATCTAAATCATACCCTTCTGGATATAGTTCGTTTGCTTTTACCTCTAAAGAAATTCGCTTAACATTTACTTCCATACATTCCCCGTTATAAAACACGACAACGTTATGGAAATTATCTTTTTCTTTATATACAATTCCAAAGTCATCATAGTCTAATAATTTCACACGGTCTCCCTTTTCATATTTATGTTTCTCTTCTATTTTCTCTTTCACAACCTTAGGTTTTCTTATTCTACTTTCATACAGTCTCTCTAAACGATATTCTTTATTTTCCATATAACCTTTTGCTCTTTGCAGCACATTTTCTCGTATATTCATTTTTCTTGAAATCCATAGGGCGTTACTCTCCCCCGATTTCCCTATCATTAACTTATACAACGGTTCCAATGTTTCATTATTAAATTGCATCGCCGCGTTCATAAAATCACTGTGCATTTCTGAAAAGCGTTTAATTTCACCATAATGAGTAGTCGCAACAGCTATACAACCCATATGATAAAACTCTTCTAAAATCGAAATCGCAAGCGCAGCCCCTTCATTCGGTTCCGTACCGCTGCCGATTTCATCAAATAATAAAAGCGTATTATTACTCGAAGCTCTCATAATTTCCGAGAGATTTTTCATATGCGATGAAAATGTACTCAGTGCATTTTCTATACTTTGATTGTCACCAATATCTACAAAAATATTTTCAAAGATGGCAATCTCCGTTTCCTTATCTGCTGCAATATGAAACCCTGACATTGTTGCTAATGTTACTAAACCTATTGTTTTGAGAACAATCGTTTTCCCACCAGCATTTGGTCCTGTAATAATTAAACTTCGGTAATTTTGCCCGATTTCAAAGTTAAGTGGTACAACTTCTCCTGATAAAAGCGGATGCTTGCAATGAACTAACTTTACATCCCCATAATCATTTAACCTCGGCTCTATTCCGCCAATATGTTTACTAAATTTTGCTTTTGCAAACACCATGTCATATTGACTAATCAGCTCCATATTAATCTTAATGTTATAAATTTCCTCTAAGATCATTCCTGACAAAGTGGCTAATATTTGATACTCTTCCATCGTTTCTTCAGCTTTTAGGCTCGCTAGTTCCACATTTAATTTTGTAACAGTATTAGGCTCTATAAAAACTGTTGAACCTTTAGAAGAAATTTCAACAATAGTTCCTGCAACTTGATTTTTATAAGACGCTTTAACCGGAATTGTATAGCGATCATCTTTTTTACTAATAAAGAATTCTTGAATATACTTCTTATTCACACTACTATTTAAAAATCTATTTAACCGTTCTTTAATTTTCCCCTCTACAGAGTCAATATTATTTCGAATTCGTTTTAACTCTTTGCTTGCGGCAGAATCAATACGATTTCCTTTAATTGAAAAATTAATTTCTTCTTCCACACTTTTAAATTCGGACATTGAATTCGCATACGATGCTAATACTGGTGCGAAAAATTCTTTATCCAGCATAAACTTTTTAACCTTTCGACAGCCTCGTAAAAAGTCTGATACACGAACTAGCTCAGTTGGATCTAAAATCATGCCTTTCTCAAGTTTTTGAATTGTACTATCGATATTAGAAATTCCGAAAAAAGGTACATGCCCTTCTGCATCTAATATAGCTCGCGCTTCAGTTGTTTCATTTAAACGATTTTTCACTACTTTTATACTTACGCTTGGCTCTAATTTATCTAACAATTGTTTTCCTAATCCACTCACACAATACGATTTAACTATTTCCTTCAACTCGTTATATTGCAACTTTTCCAAAGTTATTTTATTCAATTTCTATTCTCCTCACTATGATTTACTCACATCATAAATGAAGATACCTATCCATTAGATTTCAATGAGGTGTAAATAATTAAATATGATTTTCATGTGATAAAAATAAACAAAAAAAGCTGCGGAGATACCGCAGCTTTTTACATTTACAAGGCATGTGTAATATATAATGAAATAAACCATCAAAAAACACATGGCTATCCCCTAATCATTACACGCTTTATAAAGTATTGTAGGTATCTTCATAGGTTGAAATAAATCCATGACAAAATTAGGGGTATGAATTATATAAAAATCCCCTGTTCTCATCAGATTTATTTCATTCAATTTTTCCTATTTAGAACCTACCGCACTCACAAAAAGCACCTCTCATTAATTTATAATTATTTTCATTGAAATCTAATTTATTAAAATCATCATACTATATGTTATGAAGGAAGTAAAGGTGCCATACAATAGTCTACAAGTTGAAAGCTCTTGTCATTTTCGAGAAGATTTTTTATTTTAAGCAGGGATTTTTTGCAATTTGTTGTATTTCATAGTTATATAGAGAATATACAAAATACATACTTAGAAAGGAAAGAATTATGACAGAATTTAAAAACAGATTAGATGTACCAGATCAAGAAAAATGGGATTTAACAGACATTTATAAAACAATTGGACACTGGGAAAGCGACTGCGAAAAAATTGAAACATTAACAAATACTTTGAAAGATTTTAATGGCAATATCCATGATAGCCATAGTTTGCTAGCTTATCTTACAAAAAGTGAAGAAATATCAAGTTTATTAAATTTAGTTTATGCTTATGCAAGACTTCAATCAGACCTTGATACACGCGATACAGAAGCACAGTCCCTTGTAGACAAAGCATCACAATTACATGTTAAAGTAAGTGCCGCTCGTTCCTTCTTTTCTCCGTTTTTACTTAGTATCGATGAGAAAACCCTGCATTCTTATATAGAAGAAAATGAGGGCTTACAATATTATAAAGAAGACTTATTTGAATTATATCGATATAAACAACATGTCTTAAATAAGGATAAAGAAGAAATCTTATCCCAAATGGGTGAAGCCCTCTCTTCTCCTCAACATACATACGGCATGCTCAACAACGCAGATATTACATCCGGAGAAGTTACAACTGATGATGGAAGTAAAGTGAATTTAACACGCGGAATGTACTCTAAATTAATTAAAGATGAAAATAGAGATAAGAGGAAAGAAGCTTACAAAGCCTACTATCAACCTTATGTTCAGCTAAAAAACTCTATCGCTTCCACTTTATCAGCAGCGATAAAAAATAATGTTACCATTTCAAAAATTAGAAATTATCCATCCGCGTTAGAAAAATCCCTATTTGGTGATATGGTTCCAAAGGAAGTATACGATAATTTAATTGATACAACTAAAAAAAATATGACATCCCTACATACGTATAACCATTTACGAAAAGAGAAATTACAACTGGATGAACTAAGACAATATGATTTAAATGTTGATTTAGTAAAAGGTGTAAAACAAGATATTCCATACGATGAAGCATTTGAAATCATGCTTACTGCCCTTTCACCACTCGGTGAAGAATATATTCAAACACTTCGAGATTTTAAAGATAAACGCTATATAGACGTAAGAGAATTACCTGGTAAACGTTCTGGTGCCTATAATTTTGGCGTATACGGCGTTCATCCTTTTATCCTTTTAAATCATAATGATGACTTAAATAGTCTCTTTACACTTACTCATGAATGCGGGCATGGTATGCACACATATTATTCCCATGGTTTCCAGCCGAGAATTTCCGCTCACTATTCCATTTTTGTAGCTGAAGTTGCTTCTACAGTAAATGAAGTGCTATTAATTCATCATTTATTAAAAGAAGCAAAAGATACTGATGTACGAAACCATTTAATTAATCACTTTATTGAGAAATTTAAAGGTACCTTCTTTACACAAGTTATGTTTGCTGAATTTGAAAAGATTACGCACGAAATGGCGCAGCAAGGTAAACCATTAAATGTTCAAGCATTTAATGATGTATATGAAAACTTGTTTAGAGAATACAATGGGGATACACTCGTATTCGATGAGGAAGTAAAATATGGCTGGGCTAGAATCCCACATTTCTATCGACCATTTTACGTTTATAAATATGCTACTGGATTTGCTTCTGCAATTCAAATTGCAGATCAGCTTTTAAGCGGTGACCCTATCGCTCAGCAAAATTATATCGAATTCTTAAAAGGCGGAAGTTCAGATTATCCACTTAATCTTTTAAAGAAAACAGGTGTAGATTTAACAACACCAAAACCAATCGAAAGCGCACTAGGTCGTTTTGATAAACTAATTGAAGAATTTTCGTCACTGTAACAAAAAAACCTCTACAATGTAGAGGTTTTTTCAAGCTGATTTTCCTTCTAATAAATCTTGTGCCATCTTTCGAAATTCCTGATTAAATGCATCATTCATTCCGTTTTGAACGTTAGAGAAAAGAATAACAAAAATTTGTTTATCCCAATTGAAATTATTAAATGTATTCCAACCAGCTAATACACCATGATTGTGATAATAATCTGGATAAATATAAAAACTAAAACCATATTTCTTTGCAGGTGATACAGTAAACATATCAGATAAACTTTGTTTAGAAAGAAGTTTCCCAGTCATAATAGCTTCATCTAATCTCTTCATATCTTCTACAGTTGTATACATTTCACCACAACCATATAGCCAGCTCATTCTTAACTTAGGGGCAGCGACGAATTCATTATCTTTCTTTATATAACCTTCTGCAAAAAATATGTCCGCAGGGAATCTTGCACCCATACCAGATTCACCCATTCCAGCAGGCATAAAAATATGTTCTTTTACATATTCAGATAATGGCTGTTTAGAGATTTTTTCTACAATATACGCAAGTACCATATAATTATAATCTGTATATCTCCACCCTGTTCCAGCAGGGAATTCAAGATTTTGCGAGCCGATCCATGTCACTAATTTTAAGCGTGATGCCGCATCCACCTTCCCTTGTCCCTGCTCCGGTAATCCAGATGTATGCGTCAATAAATGTCTTAAAGTAATATTTTTATCCGCTGGAAATGAAGGAATATATTTATTTACATTATCGTCTATATTCAATTTCCCTTTTTCTTGCAACTGCAATATAGATACCGCTACTACTGTCTTAGTGATAGAACCTACACGATATTTTGTTCTTGGTGTTGTTAAGACTTTATCCTCCATATTTGCATAGCCATATCCTTTTCGCAAAATCACATTATTTTTATCCGTCACAAGTACAGTTCCATTAAACCCTTTTTCTTTTAAATATTGATCTAATTTTTTTGCTGCCGCATCATAACGATTTCGCTGATTTATATCTACTTTTGGTGTATCAGTTTCTAGTTTACTATTAGAATCTGAAAAAGCCTTTAAATTCTGCGTTTTATCTTTATTTGTTTGCATGAACACATATACACTTAAACAAAAAATAGCAATAATAAAGAAAACGATTAAATATTTCTTAAACATATCGGAGCCCTCTTTTTATTCAGTTTATACTTGTTACTATCTTCATTATTTTATTCATTTTATCTCTATTCATTTAAAAGAAGACTTTCATTCTATTGAAGGATTATATTTATATAAATCCATTTTAATGTTTCGACATCTAAATCCCTGCTATGCAGAATAAAAAGTAACCTACACTCGTTTGCTCTTTCTGCTTTTACTTCGCATGTGGCAGAAAAAGGCCCTGACCGCTTCTATGCATGGACCGATGCTCTCTCCCACCCAAAAAAAGGGGGTATGTCGGCTTTTTAATTGATGTATATATACTTTCATCTACCTTTTGCTTCTCTCTACATTTCCAAAAAGTTCATATAGAAAGATATTCAAGGAAAGCTTTCCATATTCAAATTTTTGATTACTTTCTATTGTATTTCTTTCTCATAAAAATTCCACCTAACAATCCGATTCACCTAACTATAATTTTATATTTCTATGTAACATTCATTCCAAACAACATATACGATATAAAAAAGGAGGCACTCTATTGGAAAACATCGATAGGGGAAAACGACTAGCTCTTAAAATGTTCAGTTATCAAACAAATAAAAATAATATAGCTTTTATCTAATATTATGGAAAATAAATTATGATTTTAAAAGGGAACGAAGCGAGTAATTTTTTTAATAAAATAAATCATGCAGACAATAAAAAAGAACGACAACTCATTATAGCCAAAATAACAGGGAATTTCAAAAGAAGAACGAAGCGAAAAAAGAATAATAACAAGCATGAAGTTCATTTATCCCGCTATTCACGGGCAGTCCCCTTACTGATGAAAGTTTCACTTTATATGTCGTATTACCAGTTCTTTTAAAATTCATTTCAAAATTGATTATACAGCATATCATAAAAAAAAATGTCATTCACATGACATTTTTTTCAAATTTTTCAACAAACTTATCGCTGAAGCAACCAGTAATATCGCTATTCCTATCCAGGCCCACATATATCCTCTTACATCCACTATGAATCCGAAAATAGGCGGGGCTAAAAGAATCACAATTTGATTTAGCGTAAGCGCAAAGCTAACAGTCATTCCAACTGATTCCTCGCTTGATGTTTCAGCAACCGCAACCATAAAAAGGCTAAACCATCCAATACCAAAGAAACCTAACAAACCACTAACCAAAAATAAACTCCCTACCGAAATCTATTAGAAAAATGGCTTTATGGCGAAGGAATGTATCCAAAACGAATATTAGAATTTGGAACGATAGAAGCTATACTGGCTTGTGTAAAATCAGACATCGGCATCGCTATCATGATGAAATCTCTTATACAGGGTCACGACCACTCTTTAGCCTTAACCCCTTTACCTAAAAGTTTTTCAAGGGTACCCACTACTTTTATCGTTCGAAAAGATACTTTTTACTCAGGTGCTTTACGGAAGTTTATTGATAGGATTACAGATACATCAGGCATATGAAAAGAGTAACTTTTAAGTACAAGTTACTCTTTCTTTTTTAATGTGAACAGCTCTCCAAAATATCCACTCTAAAACATTTTCCAAATCGAATAAGACCACAACAAAATTCATTTCACCTAAACTTATTTCCTTTTGTCTACTCATCACCATCATAGCTACATACAAACTAAAATTATGAAAAAACCTCACTGCTTATAAAATGAGTGAGGTTCTTTCGTATCACATTATATTCTTCTTAATATCTCATTCATATCTGTCAGCGGCTGCTCACAAGCATAGTTTTCACAAATATAAACTGTCATTTTATTATCAATCATTTTATGATGAACTGCAAAATCAGCAATTCCAGCAAATTCATCTGATGATGCAGCAACTAATATTGAATCATTCGGTGAGAAAGTTTCCTGCAATCTCTTTGTAAGATTGCGTCTCTCTTCATTATCTTCTCCAACAACAACAAATTCCTTTTTCGGGGATTCCGTCAATAATATGCTTTGTAAAAATAAAGAATGGCCACTTCCATAGGAAGACAATGCTTTCGAGAACGTTGTATACATGATCTCTACTTGTCTCCTTAGCGTTTCATCACCTACTAGGGAAGCTAAACGAAGAAGCTGAACTGCTGCTACACTATTTCCTGAAGGCATCGCCCCATCATATACTTCTTTATCACGAATGAGCAACTCTTCCGCATCACTTCCAATAAAGAAGAAGCCTCCATTCTCTTGATCCCAAAATAATGCATTCATTTCTGTAACAATTTCTTTTGCCTTCTTCACGTATTCTAAATCAAATGTTGTTTCATACATCTCCATATATGCCCAAAGTAAATAAGCATAATCATCAATATAACCTTTAAACTTCACTTCTCCATCACGATAACGGCCCATAACACGATCGCTTACAATAAGTTTCTCTTCAATAAATACGAGTGCATGTTTGGCAAGTTGTACATACTCTTCATTCCCAAACACACGACCAGCTTTTCCTAACGAGCTAATCATCAATGCATTCCATGACGTTAGTACTTTATCATCTAAATGCGGATATATACGAAGTGATCGTTTCGCTAATAAGATTTCACGGGCGACTTCTAGTTTTTCTTTTATTTCCTCAATAGATAAGTCAAACTGATCGGCCATTTTATGCCATTCTGTATGAATTAGGTTTGGAATATTTGCTCCTTCAAAGTTACCTTTTCCCGTCACATCATACACTGTGCAATACAATATGCCAAGCTCGTCACCAAGTACTTCCATCACTTCATCTTTTGACCAAACGTAGTACTTCCCTTCGACTCCTTCACTATCTGCATCAAGCGCGGAATAAAAACTACCGTTTTCATCAGTCATTTCTCGCTTAATAAAAGTAACGATTTCATCAGCAATTTGTTTATACCGCTCATCATGAAGAACTTGATAACCCTCTGTATAAGCGTGAAGAAGAAGCGCATTATCATATAGCATTTTCTCAAAATGCGGAACAAGCCATGCTTCATCTGTTGCGTAGCGGGCAAACCCGAATCCAACATGATCATATATCCCGCCGTTTGCCATACTATCAAGCGTTTTCTTTACAAAGTATAACGCCTGTTCATTGTCTGTTAACAGTTGATAACGTAATAAATACATTAACATATGGGGCGATGGAAACTTCGGTGTTCCACCAAACCCGCCATATATCGTATCAAAGCTACTGGCAAGCTGCTGGAACGTACTATGTAATACATCTTTATGTAATGCCTCGCTACTTGCTTTTACTTTATTTTGTAGCCCTTCGATTATTTGCTGCGAAACAGCTGTGATGCGCTCTTGATCACTTTCGTAAATATGAGCTAGCTGCGGTAAGATATCCATCATACCCGGACGATTGTAATAACTATACTTTTGGAAATACGTCCCTGCATAAAACGGCTTTTGATCTGGTGTTAAAAACACATTCAGCGGCCAGCCGCCTTGTCCTGTCATCATTTGGCAGACGCTCATATAAATCGAGTCAACATCTGGACGTTCTTCGCGATCTACTTTAATTGGGATGAAATATAAATTTAAGAGTGATGCTACTTCTTCATCTTCAAAAGATTCACGCTCCATGACGTGGCACCAATGACATGTGGTTTGTTACACCCAACTAGGAGTAGCCAATAGAAACAAATACAGGTTTATCCTCTTTCTTTGCTTTCTCAAAAGCTTCCTCTCCCCAAGGGTACCAATCTACAGGATTATAAGCATGCTGGAGCAAATATGGAGACTTTTCATGTATGAGTCTATTGGCTTTCTTATCCATAGTCATAGTGTAATCACCTCCTCTAATGATTACTTTTTTCATGCTTCATTTTCTTACTCTAATTCAATAAGACTTAGAGTAAATTTACAGTGATTTCACTTTCATCATGACCTGAAATTTTTCTTAAGTCAATATGACTAATTATACAAATCCATTTTAATTTTGCGCCATCTAAATCCCTGCTATGCAGAATAAAAAGTAACCTGCACTCGTTTGCTCTTTCTGTTTTTACTTCGCATGTGGCAGGAAAAGGCTCTGACCGCTTCTATGCATCTCTCCCACCTTAAAAGAGGGGTTTTATGTCGGTTTTTTAATTGATGTATATATAGTAATTAGCGTAGAAGCTTATGAAATTGATAATCATAGAATGGCTGTAACATATTAATGAATAGAACAAAGTTTTTTACCTAGTAATATTTCTACAATGGTATTTATTTTTTTGTTTGAAGTACTATAATAAACTTCCAATCCTTTTCGGTTACTAATAACTATCTTTTGGGATTTCATTTTTGCTAGATGCTGAGACACAGTAGACTGCGGAAGACCCATAATCTCCACTATTTGATTCACATTGCATGTCCCTCTTGTAATAAGCTCTTCCATCATTTTAATTCTAACTGGGTGGGATAATATTTTTAAAACTTCTGCGTTTTTTTCATAAATAGTCATTTGAACTTCTTCTCCTTCATGGTTTTTTATTTATTATAATATTGAGATAGTTAAACTTTTAATACCTTCTCTTTTATAAATAGTTGAAACGGTTCAATATGATAAATTCAAACATTATCTAGAATCAAAAAACTATTTATTAAGATTTTATCAAACAACATAATAAAGATATTCAATCATACACCTTACTTCTTCTTCAGAAGATAAATCCGAAGTCCTTTCTCCACATTAATCATTTATTTTATCTATACTTATTAAACAATATAAACTAACAAGCTGTGATTAGTTTAGACATATCGGAAAAACTAGATGAACTTATACAATAAAGATGTACTTCATACAAATGTTGTAAGATTAATTTTATCAAATTCTTAATATCACGTTCTTAAATTCCGGCCTCCTCTTTTCTGCTTAATTTAGAACAATAAAACAAAGAAAGAGCAGAGAACAAAAAGAGATATGATAAACCTACAGGTTAAACTCAACATCCCGGGAAAATCCGAAATCAAAAGTAATTTTTAATTACTCTTTCTTTATAATAATTATATTCTAACACCGATAATAAAATGAAACAACAAAATTCGACATTTTTTTCTGTAACTTTTAAACCCTGCATTTGTAAATAAAGTGAAACTTTAATCAGTGGGGTTTTCTTCGTCCCCACCGATTATTAGTTAAACCAACCGGGCCTTTACGAGCAGTTTATCTCCCACCTTATTTCTTTGCTTTCACTGAATTTTCAGGTGGGAGTATTACTCCGCAAATAGCGGGATAAAACTGAAGAAACTGTTGGAGAGAGTTCTGATGCAAAAACTCTAAGACTAGTACCATAAATCCCTAAACTTTAGACATACTGATATGAACACTCTAGAAAAGGGCATGATCTGTATGGTCCGGTATTAGATAAGTTCATATCAAAAACGCCATTCTTCCTATGATTCTACAGAAAGAATGGCGTTTTTTCATTTTAGGGGAATTTTGTTTTGTTAGCTTGATAGCGATGGAGTCTGTACCCCTAAGAGGAAATATCTCCATTTCTATCTTTATTTTACTTTAACAGAATATGTCCCATTTTCCCCAGGTGTATACACATATAAATAATACTTCCCTGGTTTTGCAGTAAACTTTCCTTTAAGTATATTTTCATTAGATTGTCCGCCTGCAACGCAGTTTCTCATATCTGATTCATGAAAAATTACCCATGTCATGTTGAGTTTACATTCATTAATAACAAAATTTTCTATTTCTTTGGGTGATGACACATTAAACGTATAAATATCCCCATAATCTTCATCACCAAATGAACCTTTGAGAAGCGTATTAAATGGCATTACATTTGCTTGTTCAGGATGATTATTTGGTTCTATTTCAGTTGCTCCCATTCGATCTACAGTAACTGTCATTTGTTCTTTACTTTCTTTTCCTTGATCATCTTTCGTCGTTAAGATTACCGTATACGTTCCTGCTTTTTCATATGCATGAGTAGGATTTTCTTCTGTACTTGTTTTCCCATCTCCAAAGTCCCAAAGGTAAGAAACAACTTTTCGACCTTCAGCTTTTGAATTATCGCTCTTAAACTGAATTGCGCCATTTTCTTCCCCGTAATATGTCGCTTTTGTTCGCTCTACATTAACTGTCACTTGTTCTTTACTTTCTTTTCCTTGATCATCTTCCATTGTTAAGGTTGCCGCGTATGTTCCTGCTTTCTCATACGCATGAGTAGGATTTTCTTCTGTACTTGTTTCCCCATCTCCAAAGTCCCAAAGATAAGAAACGATGTTTCGATCTTCACCTTTTGAACTATCTCTCTTAAACTGAATTGCGTTATTCTCTTCTCCAGAATATGAATCTTTTCGCTTTATAATCGTTCCTTGACTTGCACCTTCATCTGTTGCAATGCCGTGGAAAACAATATCATATTGGAACTGATTTTCATTATTTACACGATAATTTACAAAGTACGCTGTTACTGTTTTATAACCGCTCCATTCTTTTTGTGACAGCGTATCTAATGCTTCGTTCACTTGTTTACTCATCGTTTTCCAGTCTTCAGATTCACCTTTCGTTGCATTGCCTGTATACGTACCTTCAACTGTAAATGTATTAAAGAATTGAGACTTATGTTTTGTAATCGTTGCATCTTTTACATTCGCAACATCTGCAATTTCTTGATTCACTTCAGTTAGTGCTTTCTGTGCATGACTTACTACATAATCATCTGATACTTGCGGCACATTACATTTTTCTTGATTATCAATTAATTGCTGCATATATGTTTGATATTCTTTATTCAATTGTGCATCTTTACTTAACGCCTCTCGGTATGCATCATAACCTTGCACATCATTTGCACGAATTAAATCTTGTATTTTATCGAATGTATCAAATTTGTGATTATACATATAAGACTGCAATGCAAAGGAATAGTTATAAAAATCCCACGTTCCGTATTTTGCATATAATGTTTGTTCTGCTGTATAGCGTTTTGCGGGTTCGTTTGATAAACCTCTTATAACACTCTTACGCGGCACTACATTATTCGTACGCGTCGATCCTGCAAAAAATTCCGCATTTCCTTCTGCATACCATGTCAAACGTTCATTTTGCTGTATATCTCCTTGCCCAAATAATCCAGGCACTTCATATCTTCCCTGTAAATAATGTGTAAATTCATGACGGAACAATTCTTCCAAACTAAAAATACTTTGCTTCGGAGTACGTTCATATGTAAAGAACGTTCCGTCTTGTTCAATATAAATACCACCATTCTCCGTTTCATATCCGTACAATTGCTGGTTAAATTTATATTCATCTGGCGTGTTATAAATTACGATTGTTAATACATCATCTGCATTCCCTTGTTCTAATGCTTTATCATTTCCGATTACACGGTGATATTGTGCTTTTACTTCTTTCGCAGCCCAGTACAATCTTTGGATTTTTTCCTCTGTCACTTTATCTCCCGTTTTAAAGACAATTGCCCCGTCATCAAATGTATACGTTTTAGGTAAAAATTTCTTCTTTCCTTCTTCTTTAATTTGATCTAAATTTACTGTTTTTCCGTTCGCATCTACTCCGCCGTAATTTGTAGCAATCTGCTGTGCCGCTCTAAAATAATGCTCTCCTAAATATGAAGACATCTGCATCGCTTGCGTAACAACATCTAACCCTTTCTTCGGATTACTATGAAATTTCCCTAAACGTCCCGAATAGTAAATCCCATTATTAATGAGCCAACCATTTTTATCCGTTACATTACCTATAAGCGCCATTTTATTGACTTCATTTATGAAACTATCAACCTTTCCATACCACATTGTTGCTTTTGTATCTCTATCCGCAAGGAGCCAATCAGTATCTATATTGGCATCAACAGCTTGCATCAAAGCGTATACAGCCTCTCCTTTCTTACGGTCACTTTCATATGTAGAAAGGTTATTATTATACTGCTTTAAAATTTTTGCTGCATACTGAACCATTTCAATGTCACTAGAAGTATTCCTCATTAAATCCGCGTATGCATTTACAACTAAATCTTGCTCAGCTGTACCGAGTTTAAAATTCGGATTCTTTGCAATTGCTTTCAGGGCAGGTAAACATTTATCCTTGAAGCTTCTCTCTTTTAAATAACTTAATTCCTCATTATAAGCTCCGACATAAAAAGCGGAGCGAAGCACTTCAGTAAACGTATCAAGTCCTTTTGCATCATTTTTTGTAAACGTTCTTCCTCGTTCCTCTAATCCGTTCATGATTACTTGCAGACGTTCTTTATTTCCATAGAAAGCTTTTGTTCCTTCGTTAAACTGAAATAAATCTTTAATTTGTCCGCTGCGAATATTCGCTAGTGTATCAATTAACTCCTCATCGCTCATTTTATTCAGCTCATCTAAAGTATAGCTTTTCTGCGACTGCTCCGCTTTCGCACTTTTCTTAGTGGATGCTGGCTTCTGTGAGAAATCTCCTACTTTTAAACGTTCTTCATATGATAATGTTTCATCAATTTTTGAGGAATGAGCAACTGCATCTTTTGGCGTTTCTATCCCTGCTGGCTTCATTTGCAATACATTATAAGGTACTTTTTCTTCCGCTGATACTTCAGCTTGCAATGCCCCTAACGACAATGCCATTGTACTAATTCCAAGCATAATTTGATTCATTTTCTTTTTCATAATTTCCCTCCATACTAATATATAACTGAAATAAAGAAACATATTATTTAGATAAATTAATTTAAATTAAATATGTAAGATTTTATATCACTTTTTAATAGTTTTTAAATACTTCTTGAATTATTTAAAAGGGGTACCGCCCCACATCCATCAACTTAAGAAGTTGGTGGTTCCCTCAAATGAAAAATGAATTGAACTTTCATAAATAACTGTAGAAATATAAAATTTTCGTTTTGGAGTTATTTCAAAATCTTAGCCTGATGGATATAGGGCGGTACCCCTAGTATGTAAGTCTTTTAAGTATCCTAAATTACGTATACATAATAGACTACATAATTGCGTCAATGAAGTATGAGCTATGTTTTGACTTAACCAAATACATAGGGCCACTAAATCTTGTGCGCAATATTTATTTTTTTGTTTAACAAATCCTACATTTTTAGCTAATTGCTCTAAAGCATTAGGTGACATATATCGTTGCAACTCTTTAGAAAACAATTCTAGTTCATCAATAATAGATAAGTTCATATCAAAAACGCCATCCTTCCCTATGATGCTATAGAAAGGGTAGCGTATTTTTTTCATTATTGTATTTGGATTGTCATCGATTGCATTACTAGCTAGATCACACACTTGCTTTCATTATTTTCTTGGATCATACGAAGCTACTGGTTTAACGGGTTTCGCATCCGTCGCTTCCCATATAGGGGAAGTTAATGTTGGATATCTCAAAGCTTCTACTTTCTTTCTTGTTTCTTGTGATGCTTTCAGTCCCCATTGATCAAAGAATGGAAGTAAATTTTGTTTCGCTACTTTCGATGTATTGTAAATAAATGCTTGTATTTTCTCTTCATCAGTTTCTGGAAGTTTATCCTTTGGTAACTCTCGATATAGTTTGTGGAGATTCGGATAAAAATCTTCCCCATATGCTAAATGAAGTTGCCAAAACATAACAAGTTTCACAAACAAGTCATCAATATTTTTATACTCTTTATCTGTTTGTTTTAAGTATTGAAAGGCTCTATCGTAATCTCCCTCTTTTTCTAAACGTGTTGGTTGTCCTGGGAATAATTGTTTTTGTGCAGCTAAAGAATAAATATTAACAGTGACTTCATCCAATCCATACCACATCCAAGGGTATTGTTGCCTTGCATGCCCTGCTTCATGCATTTGTCCCCATCCAAATTCATTTACATTTAAAGTACTTTCAATTGCGTCACCAGCAGTCGTAAATACGGCTCCATCCAAACTTGCATACATACCCCAATCTGGTTTGTTAGGATTTTCTACAAAAGCCCAAAGACGGCCAGTTGAACGATGTAACGGATTAGAATTCGTTTCAGATAGTCCCGATATTCTATCTTGTGCTAGAATCATTTCATCATATTTTTTTAATAAAGGAACAGGATCTTGATCCACAATATATTTCTTGGCACTTTCCTGAGTAACAGTAAGTACTGCTTTCTTTGACTTTAATTGAACGGCATGCGCATCTGGATACTTGTCCATCATAGCAATCCAGTCTGCTTTCGTATGCTTCCCTAATTCAAAAAATGGAACAGGGCTCCCGCCTTGTGTTACTTTCACCTTAACAGTTCCTTTCTCTGCAGAGTTATCAAACCCTAATAAACCACCGTTTGGAGAGGAGATGGTATTAGAGCCCGGAGAAAGACGAAATGCTTTTCCCCCTTCTTTATCATATTCATTTGTCCCAATAGTTGCGTTAAGCATGTCTAATCCCGATAGTCCCGATACTTCAATTGTGACTTGTTCATTCGGTTTTACATAGATTCCTGTTGGCGTATAGTTTCGTTGTTCTCTTCTTCTTTCTCTTTTTGCTTCACCTATATAATGTCCTGTACTTGGAAGGTCAAACTTCCTCTCTTCATATTGCGCCTGGGTTTGCTTAGTTTCAGCATGAATGTTCAAGCTATTGACAGTCATAGATGTAAATAATGTCGTTGTCATAACAGCAGATGCCATAAATACTTTCATTGGTTTTTGTAATCTATCATTCTTTCCTCTGTTCATATCAATCATTCCTTTCATTCAAATCCATTCTAACGTTCATACAAAACGCCGATTTTTTCACCAGCCCTTAATATCCCCTTATTGCATTAATACGATAATGATTCCTCTTACTATGACTACTTCTTAAATTTACTTATCCGCCTCTCTTATTTCATACACGTGAAAATTATATCTATATATAATTTTGAAGGGGAGTATCTGACCGCGTATAGAAACGATCATGACTTTTTCCCACCACATCAAAAGGAGAAAGCAAGTGCAGATCATGTTGTATTCTGCATAGTAGGTATGTCGAAGAATTAAAATGGATATATATGGCTGTTACTTCCATTAAAACATTATAAATTTTGAGTGTAAACCTCTAATCTAGCATATGGTAATTCTAAATTAAACACTGTACATATATTATTAAATATTAAAAATCACAACAAAAAGTATTGTAATATAATTTTATCCATTAAACAAACTCATTATAATCCGATGAATTCACTGAAAATAAACTGTTTTTATATAAATACAAATTGAAAGAAATGACCTAAAAACCCCTTTCTTTTAGAGGGCGAGAGCAGCTGGTCATACATAGAAGCGGTAAGTGCCTTTCCCTGCCACAGGAATGGTTTAAAACAAAAGGAGAAAGCAAGTGCATGTCATGTTTTGTTCTGCATAGCAGCAACTGATATGTTGAAAAGTCAAAATAGATTTATATAAATTAAACATTTCAAATGATTAACTTAAAAATGTTTGTGAAATAATAACATAGTTATTATACACGTTATTACCTAATATACAAATATGCAAAATTACATATTTTATATTCAGTATATAGGTCTCCCCACATACCCATCAAGCTAATATTTTGAAGTGCCCTCAAAACGAAAATTTTATATCTCTACAGTTATTTACGAGAATTCAACTCATTTTTTTGTTTTGGGGAGCACTAATTTCTTAACTTGATGGCCATGCAATGGAGAAATAAGTTAACAACAAAAAAACGGTTATGCCGATATGTAGCATAACCGTTTTTATTTACATAGAATCATTTCTTATTTTTGATTTTTAAAATTTTATTTGGATTAAGGATATTTTGCGGATCAAGAGCTTGTTTTATTTTTTCCATTACAAGAAGTGCCGCCCCATGCTCTTTTTCTTGATATTTTTGTTTACCAATCCCTACCCCATGTTCACCTGTACATGTTCCACCACGCTCAAGGGCATACATAACAATCTTTTCATTTATTTCTTCCGCATTCTTTATTTCTTCTTTATCATTTGGATTAACCATTAAAAGAACATGAAAATTCCCATCACCTACATGTCCAAGAATACCGCCAATTGCCCCGGTAGAATCTACTGTTTCTCTTGCATATTGTATCGCATTTGCTAACTCTGAAATCGGAAGACAAACATCCATACTCATAAGCTTTTTACCAGGACAACTATGGACATACGCATAGGCTAAATTGTGCCTTGCCTCCCATAATTTATTTCTAGCTGCTGTTTCTGTTTCAAATGCAATTTCCTTACATTTATGATCCTGAACAATTTCTGTAGTAAAGTCAATGTCTTGTTTTAACCCTGCTTTATTTCCATGAAACTCTAAAAATAATGTTGGTTCTTCCCTATAGTCTGTTTCACTATAACGATTAACCTGCTTCATGGACAGTTCATCAACAAGTTCAATTCTCGCAATTGGAATACCAGCTTGTAAAATATGTATCACAGCTTCCACTGCATCATTTACTGATGGAAATGATGCTCTTGCCGCCATAGTATGCTCCGGTATACCATATACTTTCAGCGCTAATTCCGTAAAGCAACCAAGAGTTCCTTCTGATCCAACAAAAATACCATTTAAATGATAACCTGATGATGATTTCGCAGCTAAATTACCAGTATGTATAATCGTTCCGTCAGCAAGAACTACCTCTAAATCGCGAACTTGATCTCGCATCACACCATACTTTACAGATGTTGTTCCACTTGCGTTTGTAGCAGCCATTCCTCCCAATGTCGCATCTGCACCTGGATCTACACTAAAAAACAAACCATATTTTTTTAATTCTTTATTAAGTTGTGAACGGGTTACTCCAGGTTGCACTTTAACAAGAAAATCCTTTTCTCTTACCTCAAGTATTTTGTTCATAAGTGAGAAGTCTATTGTAATTCCCTTTTCATATGGAATTACATGCCCTTCTAAACTCGAGCCAACGCCAAACGGTACAACAGACTTTTGATGTTGGCTTGCTAGTTTCATTATTTTACTCACTTCTTCTGTCGTCTTTGGAAATACAACCACATCTGGTAAACTACTAGCATGATAGGATTCATCTTTACTATGTAATTCTCTTACTGTCATATTTACTACTACTCGTTCTTCAGGAAGTACACCTTTCAAATCATTGACTAAACGTTCAATTGTTATTTCCATCCCCATTCTCTCCTTTTCTAAAAATTTCAATTTTAAAGCAAGTTAACCATTTTTCTACATAATAATCTGAAAAATAAAACAATTCAAGTTTAAAATATATGTATAGAGTCTATATAAATCCATTTTCATTTTTCGACATCTACATCCCTGCTATGCTCACTCGTTTGCTCTTTCTGTTTTCACTTCGCATGTAGCAGAAAAAGGCTCCGACCGCTTCTATGCATAGCCCGATGCTCTCTCCCACCTAAAAATATGTCGGTTTTTAATTGATGTATATATAGCTTTCCGTTTGACAGAATGAATAACCTTCAACTATCTTATATATAACATACAAAATCTTATATCATATAAAGGTGGTGTCATAGATTGATAGTTCTTGAAACAGAGCGACTCACTCTCCGTTGGCTCGACGTTAAAGATGCTCCATTTATACTAGAGCTGTTAAATGATCCTGCATGGATACAATTCATTGGTGATAAAGGGGTTCGAAATCTAGAAGACGCACGAAATTATATTTTGAACGGTCCCGTTGCCATGTATCATAACCTTGGCTTCGGCCTTTACTTAGTAGAACGAAAAGAAGATCTTATGCCCCTTGGAATTTGTGGTCTTATAAAAAGAGATTCCTTAGAAGATGTAGATATTGGTTTTGCCTTTCTAGAGAAATTCCGCTCAAAAGGATATGCCTATGAATCTGCTTCAGCCGTGATGGAGTATGGAGAAAAAACATTAGGATTAAATCGGATTGTAGCAATTACTTCTATAGATAACCACAATTCAGCTAAACTTTTAGAAAAAGTAGGTTTAAGATTTGAGAAATTACTTCCATATTCCGAAGATGAAGACGTTAAATTATTTGGTTATAACGCACCTTCATCTTCAAAATAAGACGAAGCTCACGTTTAAAACAGAATAATTTATAATGCAAAAAAGATAGAGACAGCAGGATATGCCTCTATCTTTTTTGTGTATAAAAACTATTATTTGTACGTAAAGCGACTCAATCAGCAACTCTTTCTAAGTTCTTTTACAATTTTCACTTTATAAATCGCACCACTTTTTTCTTAATTATGTTAATATTATAAATATTATTTTTGAAAGGGGAATACTTACAGTGGATGTTTATTTAATCACTCCTACAATTGACTTACAAAAAGAATACTTAGATTTCTATCATGAATGGAAATCTAGTAGTGAAACGATGATTCCATGGGTTATCGAAAAAGATCCTTCTAATTTCCCAGTAATGGTTCAAGAACTGCTTGATGCAACTGAAGGAAAAAATCTCCGTAAAGGCTGGGTACCTGATTCAACTTATTGGCTTGTCACACAGGATAAAAAAATCGTTGGAGCTGTAAATATTCGTCACAGCTTAACTGAACATTTATTCAATGCTGGTGGGCATATTGGCTATGGCATCCGTCCTTCTGCAAGACAAAAAGGATATGCTACAAAATTATTAGCTTTATCATTAGAAAAAACAAAAGAATTAGGTGTTACAAAAGCTCTTGTCGTTTGCGACGAATGGAATGTTGCTTCTGAAAAAACGATTTTACATAACGGGGGCCTTCGTGACAGTGATTTTATTGAAGAAGATGGTAATGTTGTTAGAAGATATTGGATTGAATTGTAAATATCCAGTAGTAAATAAAAATGGAGGGATTCTCATGTCTACCTTGGCAACACAATTAGAAAATACCATTCATACTGCTTCTCAAAAAATTATACTTCTTTCTAATATGGATATAAAACGCACCCCGGCAAAATGGTCTAAAAAAGAAATACTAGGTCACCTTTGCGATTCTGCTGCGGTAAACCATAAACGTTTTGTTGATATCCTTACTTCGAAAGACAAGGTTACACTCACTGGTTATGATCAAGATTTATGGGTACAAGCACATCATTATCAGCAATCTTTTTCATCAAATGAAGTTCTACAATTATGGAAAACAATGAATATGCAAATTATAAAACTACTAAACAATGTAAAAAATGAACAATGGCAACTTGCATGTAAGTTAGAGAATCAACAGGAAGTAACTTTAGAATGGCTTGTTACAGATTATATTGATCATATGAACCATCATCTTCATCAAATATTTACAAACTAAGTTTCTTTTCTATATTCTTCAGATTTCACGAATAATATGGAGGAAAAAATCACATGCAACTTTTTATAAGGGAATGCGAAAATACCAATGAAGGACAAGTAAAACAGTTAATCGATTTATGCCATGAGGAATCTTATTTACTACACTTAGTAGAAAGTAAAAAGTTACATTATACATACGCTGCTTATCATAAAACACAATTAGTCGGTATGTTCATTGCTTGGAGAAGTGCTTTTCACCCACACTGTACTTACTTTCGCATTTTAACTGATCCTTCTTACGCTCACATGAAAATTGAAAAAAACTTGTTACATAAAGTAACAAAACTTGAACAAATGGATCTTCCACTGCAAACATCTATTTTGGAAACTTCTGTTCATTTAAAAGAATTTTATGAGAGAATTGGATTTAAAGAGATTCGAAGAACTTATATGCCCTCTTTAACAGTAGAGAGTGCTAAAAATATTTCACCTTTAAAAGAAGGTAATCGTAAATTATACAATTTACAACCATTATCGACCATAATTTCAAACGATCATTCCATGAAAAAACTTGTTCAACTCGTCAAACGGAACTACGAAGAAACTCATTTAGACAATCCAGTTGGAGAGCATGGATTGGAGACATGGGAAAAAACGATATTAGCTGATGACATCTTGACGGAAGGAAGCTTTATTTATTTAAACGCGGAGAAAGAAATTATTGCATATTCTTTCCTGCACACATCTGAAAAGAACGATACTTTAGAACTCGGATGGTGCGGAACTCATATGATTCATCAATTAGAGCTACTTCCGCAGTTAGCTTTACAACAAGTTATGTACGCAAATAAACAGGGTTATCAGCTCATTCAAGGCGAGTTTGATTCAACAAGTGTATACGGAATGGAGATTTTAAAATCTCTTCCTTTTGAACCTTGTCCGACTTGGATTACATATCAAATGAATTGGTGAAGATTTGTTCCTAAAACTATATATACATCAATAAAAAAACGACATCCCCCTTTTTTAGGTGGGAGAGAGTATCGGGCTATGCATAGAAGCGGTCAGGGCCTTTTCCTGCCACATGCGAAGTAAAAACAGAAAGAGCAAACGAGTAATCTGTACCCTTTGTAAAGGACATTTTGAAAAAAGTTATGCAACATCAAGCAGATGATTTCTGTATTCAACAGGAGTCATCTTCTTTAAATTC
>NZ_JBIWHY010000023.1:0-58799 GCF_044764345.1 Bacillus sp. NPDC094106
CACACCCGTTCCCATACCGAACACGGAAGTTAAGCTCTCTAGCGCCGATGGTAGTTGGGGCCTTGCCCCTGTGAGAGTAGGACGTCGCCAAGCAATTAAAGCACGAGTCAATTGACTCGTGCTTTTTTGTATTCTTTTATAAACAATAAATCTTGTGATTAAACAATGAAAATTATGGCTAGGATAATGAAGAGGCAAAAGAGTTGCAAATTTTTTTAATACGTATATAATTAAAGTCAAAGATAGTCAAAGTCAATAAAGGTGGCGGATAAATGAGAAATATATCTGATATCATTGAGCAATATCTAAAGCAAGTTATTGACTTAAGCAACAATAATGTGATTGAAATTAAGAGAAATGAGATCGCGGATCGATTTGATTGTGTTCCGTCTCAAATTAATTATGTAATCAATACCCGCTTTACATTGGAAAGAGGATTTGTAGTGGAAAGTAAACGAGGTGGAGGAGGTTACATTCGCATTATCAAAGTCAAATTGCATGACGATATAGACATTATTGATCAAATGTTTCATATGATTGAGCATAGTATTGCACAAGGAAATGCAGAAAGTATTATTATACGCTTAATAGAAGAAGGTATTGTAACAAAGAGGGAAGCCAAACTTATGTTAAGTGTATTAGATCGCTCTGTATTATTAATGGATGCATCTTCTAGAGATCAACTTAGGGCGCGCATATTATGCGCAATGTTAAGGACACTGAAATATAAATAAATATAACTTTTGTTAAGAAATGTTTTTGAGAGTAATACAATTCATAATAGTTTTTTACAGACAACATGTACCTTTGCAAAACTGATTAAGTGAAGGAGAAAATTTTGTAATGTATGAAAAGTATTATGAAATAGATCGTTCCTGTTGTAAAGGTGGGGATAGAGATGACTTGTCAAAACTGTAATATAAGACCAGCGGCCTTACATTATACAAAAGTAGTAAATGGAAAAAAGACGGAAGTTCATCTTTGTGAGCAATGTGCAGAACAAAGTGGCTATACGTCTTTCTTTCAATCACCACAATCCAGTTTTTCCTTTCATGACTTATTAGCTGGATTACTACATGGTGAACCATCGATGTTTGAACAACAAGAGAATCATTTTACAGATTCAAAGGTTTTAAAATGCCCAGATTGTAAGATGACATATGAACAATTTGCAAAGGTGGGGCGTTTTGGCTGTTCTTCTTGTTATGAGGCATTTGGAGAACAAATAAAGCCAATGTTGAAGCGTCTTCATGGTGGTCATACGCATCATTGTGGAAAAATTCCAGAACATATGGGAGGAAATATCCACTTAAAGAAAGAATTAGATGAACTAAAACTAAGTTTGAAGCAATATGTACAGAAAGAAGAATTTGAAAAAGCGGCTCAAGTCCGTGATCAAATTCGAAGTATCGAAAATCAGCTTAGTGAGCATAGAAAGGGGGAATAATTCTATGTCACTGGATCGTATTATGAATGAAGCAATTAGCCCTTGGATGAAGGGAGATGGCCCTGATTCTGACATTGTTTTAAGCAGTCGTATTCGTTTGGCTCGTAATTTAAAAAAATATCATTTCCCTACTATGCAGACAGACGAAGAAGCTAAGCAGATTACTGAGTTATTTCAGCAAAAGTTTGTTAATGAAACAACGGAAACTTTTGTTGATTTTGAGTTATTAAAGATGAGTGATCTAAAGCCCTTACAGCGGAGAGTTTTAGTAGAAAAACATTTAATTAGTCCTAACCTTGCAGGGACAGAATTTGGAGCTTGTCTATTATCAGAAAGCGAACATATGAGTGTAATGCTTAATGAAGAAGATCATGTGCGAATTCAATGTCTATTCCCTGGACTACAATTATCTGAGGCGCTTCAAAGTGCAAATCAAATGGATAATAAGATTGAAGAAGTGGTTGAGTATGCTTTTGATGAATCACTTGGCTATATTACCAGTTGTCCTACAAATGTAGGTACGGGGTTAAGAGCTTCTGTAATGATTCATTTGCCTGCACTTGTTTTAACGAAGCAAATAAACCGTATTATACAGGCAATTCAAAAATTAGGATTGGTAGTAAGGGGAATATATGGTGAAGGTAGCGAAGCGTTAGGGAATATATTTCAAGTCTCTAATCAGATGACACTAGGAAAGTCAGAAGAAGATATTATAGCAGATTTAAAGAGTGTCATTCATCAACTTATACAGCAAGAAAGATTGGCCCGAGAATTAATTGTGAAAAATTCAAGTATTGAGCTTGAAGATAAGGTGTATCGTTCTTACGGTGTTTTGGCTAATAGCCGTTTAATTGAATCAGCGGAGGCAGCTACTTGCTTATCCGATGTACGACTTGGCATTGATCTTGGCTATATAAAAAATATATCGAGAAATATTTTAACAGAGCTAATGGTCCTGACCCAGCCAGGGATTTTACAGCAATATGCAGGTGGTCCTTTAGGGCCAGAGGAAAGAGATTATCGAAGAGCAACGTTAATCCGTGAACGATTACGAATTGAACAAAATTGAGCGCAAGTAGGAGGCGATTTCTATGATGTTTGGAAGATTTACAGAGCGAGCACAGAAAGTATTAGCTTTATCTCAAGAAGAAGCAATTCGCATTGGGCATAATAATATTGGAACAGAACATATTTTACTTGGGCTTGTACGCGAAGGGGAAGGAATTGCAGCTAAAGCGTTAATTGCTCTTGGATTAAGTCCAGAAAAGGTACAAAAGGAAGTAGAAGCATTAATTGGCCGTGGAACAGAGGTATCTCAAACGGTTCATTATACACCTCGTGCCAAAAAGGTAATCGAATTATCTATGGACGAAGCGCGTAAATTAGGTCATTCCTATGTTGGAACAGAACATATTTTACTAGGTTTGATTCGTGAAGGTGAAGGCGTTGCAGCACGTGTTTTAAATAACTTAGGTGTAAGTTTAAATAAAGCAAGGCAACAAGTACTACAGCTTCTTGGAAGCAATGAAGCTACTTCAGGTCACCAAGGTGGTTCTTCAACAAATGCGAATACACCAACACTTGATAGCTTAGCGCGTGATTTAACAGTTGTTGCACGTGAAAATCGATTAGACCCTGTTATCGGCCGTAGTAAGGAAATACAACGTGTTATTGAAGTACTGAGCCGTAGAACGAAAAATAATCCAGTGTTAATTGGAGAACCAGGTGTAGGTAAAACAGCAATCGCAGAAGGATTAGCGCAGCAAATCGTAAATAATGAAGTTCCGGAAACATTACGTGATAAGCGTGTTATGACACTAGATATGGGTACTGTTGTTGCTGGTACAAAATATCGCGGTGAGTTTGAAGATCGTTTAAAGAAAGTAATGGATGAGATTCGCCAAGCGGGTAATATCATTTTATTTATTGATGAACTTCATACATTAATTGGTGCAGGTGGTGCAGAAGGTGCAATCGATGCATCTAATATTTTAAAACCATCTTTAGCACGTGGTGAATTACAATGTATTGGAGCTACAACGCTAGATGAGTATCGTAAGTATATTGAAAAAGATGCAGCGTTAGAGAGACGTTTCCAACCAATCCAGGTTGATGAACCGAGTCTAGAAGAGTCTATTCAAATTTTAAAAGGTCTCCGTGACCGCTACGAGGCACATCATCGCGTATCCATTACAGACGATGCAATTGACGCAGCGGTAAAACTTTCAGATCGCTATATTACAGATCGTTTCTTACCTGATAAAGCAATTGATTTAATTGACGAAGCTGCATCAAAAGTTCGTTTGCGTTCATATACAACGCCACCAAATTTAAAAGAACTTGAAGTGAAGCTTGAGGAAATTCGTAAAGAAAAAGATGCAGCTGTACAAAGCCAAGAATTTGAAAAGGCCGCTTCTTTACGAGATATGGAACAACGTTTACGTGAAAAATTAGAAGATACAAAACGTCAATGGAAAGAACAGCAAGGAAAAGAAAATTCAGAAGTAACAGTAGAAGATATTGCAAATGTTGTTTCTACATGGACACGTATTCCGGTTTCTAAGCTTGCACAAACAGAAACAGATAAATTGCTGAACTTAGAGTCTATTTTACATGATCGTCTAATTGGTCAAGATGAAGCGGTTGTTGCTGTAGCAAAAGCAGTGCGACGTGCAAGAGCGGGGTTAAAAGATCCAAAACGTCCAATTGGTTCATTTATTTTCTTAGGACCGACTGGTGTAGGTAAGACAGAGCTAGCGCGAGCATTAGCAGAATCCATGTTCGGTGATGAGGATGCAATGATTCGTATCGATATGTCTGAGTATATGGAGAAACATTCTACATCTCGTTTAGTTGGATCTCCTCCAGGATATGTTGGGTACGAAGAAGGCGGTCAATTAACAGAAAAAGTTCGTCGCAAACCATACTCTGTTGTTCTATTAGATGAAGTAGAGAAAGCACATCCAGACGTATTTAACATTTTATTACAAGTGTTAGAAGACGGTCGTTTAACAGATTCTAAAGGCCGCACAGTTGATTTCCGAAATACAATTGTTATTATGACTTCTAACGTTGGTGCTGAGGCATTAAAACGTAATAAGCATCTTGGATTTAACGTGCAAGATGAGAGTCGTGACTATTCAGATATGAAAGGTAAAGTAATGGATGAATTGAAAAAGGCATTCCGTCCAGAATTCTTAAACCGCATCGATGAAATCATTGTGTTCCATATGCTTGAGAAAAAACATATTCAAGAAATTGTAACACTTATGGTAAATCAATTAGTGAAACGATTAAAAGAGCAAGAAATCGACTTAGAATTAACAAGTGCAGCAATTGCAACGATTGCTGATAAAGGATTTGATCGTGAATATGGTGCTCGTCCACTTCGTAGGGCAATCCAGAAACATGTGGAAGATCGATTATCAGAAGAACTTCTAAAAGGAGCAATTGAGAAAGGTCAAAAAGTTATCTTTGATGTAGAAGGAGAATCATTTGTCATTCACAGTGCAGAAAAGGTAAAATAAGTATAGACAAACAAAGAGGGCTATCAGGTAGCCCTCTTTGTTGTACGAGAAGAATCTATGTTTATAGATGAAAGTGAAGTGAAGTATAAAACAAAATGGCTAAAAAGAAAACAAAATTTATATGTCAAGAATGCGGATATCAATCACCAAAATATATGGGGAAATGCCCTGGGTGCGGACAATGGAATACACTCGTTGAAGAAATGGAACAAGTTGTATCATCACGGCGTCTTAACTATGCAAATGCAATTCAAACAGAAGTAACAAAGCCGCGGCGTCTTACAGAAGTGGAAATAAAGTCTGAAGCCCGTATTGAAACGAAATTCCAAGAGTTTAATCGTGTACTAGGTGGGGGGATTGTTGATGGTTCTCTTGTACTGATTGGTGGAGACCCTGGGATTGGGAAATCAACGTTGTTACTACAAATATCATCACAATTAGCAGACTCTTCGTATGATGTACTATATATATCGGGTGAAGAATCAGCGAAGCAAATTAAACTTCGCGCAGATCGTCTCCATGTAAATGGGGGTAATTTATTTGTTGTGTCGGAAACAGATTTGCAGCGAATCGTAGCGCATATTGAGGAAATGAATCCGTCCTTCGTTGTGATTGATTCCATTCAAACGATTTATTTACCAGAAGTGACTTCAGCACCTGGAAGTGTGGCACAAGTACGTGAATGTACAGCAGAACTGATGAAGCTTGCGAAAACGAAAGGGATTCCAATTTTTATTGTAGGGCATGTGACGAAAGAAGGTGCCATTGCAGGGCCACGTATGTTAGAACACATGGTGGATGCAGTCCTTTATTTTGAAGGAGATCGTCATCATACATATCGTATTTTGCGAGCGGTAAAAAACCGGTTTGGCTCTACAAATGAAATGGGTATTTTTGAAATGAAGGAACTCGGTCTTGCAGAAGTATTGAATCCTTCTGAAATTTTTCTAGAAGAAAGGCCTGTTGGAGTTGCAGGATCTACAGTTGTTGCTTCGATGGAAGGAACAAGACCTGTTTTAGTAGAAATACAAGCATTAATCTCTCCTACTAGTTTTGGAAATCCTCGGAGAATGGCTACAGGAATTGATCATAATCGAGTATCACTGATTATGGCAGTGCTAGAAAAAAGGTCTGGTTTATTATTACAAAACCAAGATGCGTATTTAAAGGTTGCTGGTGGTTTGAAATTAGACGAACCAGCAATTGATTTAGCGGTTGCTTTAAGTATCGCTTCAAGTTTTCGAGATAAATCAACTGCACCGACTGACGTGGTGATAGGAGAAGTGGGGTTAACTGGAGAAGTAAGAAGGGTATCAAGAATTGAACAACGTGTACAAGAAGCAGCTAAATTAGGATTTCAACGTGCTATTATCCCACGAAAAAATTTGGGGGGATGGACAATTCCTGATGGGATTGAAGTAGTTGGTGTTTCCAATTTAGGAGAGGCGCTTCGCTTGACATTAGGAGGCTAGGCTATGGAGGAAAACAAGCAACGTGTCAAAAGTATGATTAATATTTTACAGCTTGTTGCACCAGGAACACCGCTGCGTGATGGAATAGATAATGTACTTCGTGCACAGACAGGTGGCTTAATTGTTCTTGGATATAATGAACAAATTAAAAGTATTGTTGATGGAGGATTTCACATTAATTGTGCGTTTTCACCAGCTAGTTTATATGAATTGGCAAAAATGGATGGGGCGCTTATTTTAAATGAGACAGGGAGCAAAATTTTAATTGCAAATGCGCAATTAGTTCCTGAATCATCTATTGATTCTATTGAAACAGGGATGCGTCACCGTACGGCAGAACGTGTAGCAAAACAAACGGGTAGCCTTGTTATTGCTATTTCACAAAGACGTAATGTAATTACGCTATATCAGGGAAGTCTACGTTATACATTAAAGGATATAGGTGTTATTTTAACAAAAGCCAATCAAGCAATTCAAACTTTAGAAAAATATAAGGCAGTATGGAATGATGGTATTACGAATTTGGGCATTCTAGAATTTGAAGAGGTTGTTACATTGTCTGAAGTGGTTCATGTTTTGCATAGCGCTGAAATGGTACTTCGTATTAAGAATGAAATCCTAAGTTATATTCATGAACTAGGAACAGAAGGTAGACTCATTCGTTTACAACTGACGGAATTACTGGCAGATTTGGAAGCAGAGGCTGCATTGTTAATTAAAGACTATTATCAAGAGAAGACGCAAGATCATTATCAAATTTTAAAAAAATTACAGGAACTTGCTAATGCACAGCTTTTAGAAGACAGTGATTTAGTTAAATTGCTTGGTTACTCAGGACAAACGAGCTTAGAAGAAAGTGTGACACCGAGAGGGTATCGAATTACAAGTAAAATTTCTAGAGTACCCCCCCTTATTATTGAAAATTTAATTAATCGATTTAAAACATTGCAAGGTGTTTGTCGTGCAACGATTAATGAATTAGATGATGTGGAAGGAATTGGAGAAGTTCGAGCGAAGAAAATACGAGAAGGTTTAAAACGAATTCAAGAGCATCTTTATATGAGTAGACACAATTAAGAATATTACATTGATTCTACAATATAACGACACTAGAACATTTTTGGTATATGATATGGTATATTGGTAAATAAAACTATTTATGAAAAAACACGTCCGCTTTTGCATTCGGCGTTTTGAATAGCAAAACAATGGTTAATAATGAGTAGGAGGTGGTTGGATGTTAAAACGGATCGTACAGCTCTTCTTTTTAGTAATCGGGGGAGCGTTGGGGATTTTTCTAATCCCAAAAATTATTGATGTATTGGATATTGGTGCAGTCCCTTTTCTTGAAGGTTCATATGTTCGTGCAATTATTGGTGCAATTATTTTATTTCTAACAACATTTTGGCTTGTAGATTATATTGTTCAGCTTATTAAACACATTGAAGAAGCCCTTGTAAAGGCGCCCGTAGCAGATGTTTTATTTGGTACGTTAGGGTTAATCTCTGGTCTTATTGTTGCATATTTAATTTTGATACCAATTCGTGAATTTACAATTCCAGTCATTAGCACTGTATTACAAATCTTCTTTACACTTTTACTTGGCTATTTAGGTTTCCAAGTAGGATTTAAAAAGAGAAATGAACTGTTAGGATTATTTACATTACCACAGCGCGGTGGTAAGAAGAAAAATAATAATAGCGAAAGTGAAGAAATAGAAACAGAAGAATCTTCTTCACATTGGAAGATCCTTGATACAAGTGTAATTATTGATGGACGCATTGCTGATATTTGCCAAACTAAGTTTCTAGAAGGAACAATTGTTATTCCGCAGTTTGTATTAGAGGAATTGCAACATATTGCTGATTCTTCGGATGCATTAAAGCGTAATCGAGGTCGCAGAGGATTAGATATTTTAAACCGTATTCAAAAAGAGATGCCAATTCCGGTAGAGATTTATGAAGGCGATTTCGAAGACATTCAAGAAGTGGACAGCAAGCTTGTGAAATTAGCGAAAGTAACTGGTGGTACTGTTGTCACAAATGATTTTAATTTAAATAAAGTTTCCGAACTACAAGGAGTAACAGTTCTGAACATTAATGATTTAGCAAATGCGATTAAACCGGTTGTGCTACCTGGTGAAGAATTAAGTGTTTACGTTGTTAAAGATGGAAAAGAGCAAAATCAAGGTGTTGCTTACTTAGATGATGGTACGATGATTGTAGTAGAAGACGGTAGGGAGTATGTCGGTTCACAACTTGATGTGCTTGTTACGAGTGTATTACAAACATCTGCTGGCCGCATGATTTTTGCAAAGCGTAAATTATTAGAAAAAGCATTATAAGTAGAGGATTATTAGCATGTATACATTAATTATTCCGGCAGCGGGCCAAGGGAAACGAATGGGTGCTGGTAAAAATAAATTATTTTTGCTTATTGATGAAGTGCCTATTATTGTGCATACATTACGTGCTTTTGAGAAAGATGAAGCATGTGAAAGTATTATTATGGCAATTAATGAAGAAGAACGTTCCTATTTTGAAGAGTTAATGCAGAGATATCCGATTCAGAAAAGTGTGCAGTTTATTCAAGGTGGGGCTGAAAGACAAGATAGTGTATATAATGCACTTCAGCATGTGAAGCAAACTGAGTATGTTCTCGTACATGATGGAGCGCGTCCATTTGTAACAAATAAAATGACCCATGATGTATTAAATACAGCGAAGCAAAAAGGTGCTTCCATTTGTGCAGTACCTGTAAAGGATACAGTAAAGAGGGTAGAACAAAATACAGTTGTTGAAACAGTTGAGCGTTCTCACCTTAGAGCTGTA
Organism: Bacillus sp. NPDC094106; assembly: GCF_044764345.1. Taxonomy (NCBI): domain Bacteria; kingdom Bacillati; phylum Bacillota; class Bacilli; order Caryophanales; family Bacillaceae; genus Bacillus; species Bacillus sp. NPDC094106. The sequence continues at coordinate 9,278 of NZ_JBIWHY010000023.1, forward strand.
CAAACACCGCAAGGATTTTCTGTTGCACTTTTACTAGAAGCGCATCAAAGTGCAAAACAGGGATGTTTTCTTGGTACAGATGATGCAAGTCTTGTAGAACGCATTGGTAAGGAAGTAGGCGTAGTAGAGGGTAGTTATTATAATATTAAAGTAACGACACCAGAAGATTTATTAATCGCTGAAAGTTTCTTACAGGTTCAGAAGGGATAGCGGCAGTGGTATAATATAAAGAAAAGCTCGGTCACTGCCGGGCTTTTCTTTATAGGGACAGCGATATAATATAGAGTCATAAAGCTTAGTAGTTTAGCTTGAGGAGGATGTAAACAATGTTTCGAATTGGGCAAGGTTTTGATGTGCATGAATTTGCAGAAGGTAGACCGCTGATTATCGGGGGGATTACAATTCCATATGAGAAAGGTTTGTTAGGTCACTCAGACGCAGATGTACTTTTGCATACAATTGCTGATGCATGTTTAGGAGCGATTGCTGCAGGTGACATCGGAAAACATTTTCCGGATACAGATCCTGCCTTTAAGGATGCTGATTCGGCGGTATTATTACAAAAGGTTTGGGAATTTGTGCATGAACAAGGCTATGAATTAGGTAACTTAGACTGTACAATTATTGCACAGAAGCCAAAGATGGCACCACATATTGAAAGTATGCGAAAGCGTATTAGTGAGTTGCTAGAAACTTCTATTGACAATATTAATGTAAAGGCAACAACAACAGAAAAATTAGGTTTTACAGGTAGAGAAGAAGGAATTGCTTCTCAAGCAGTGGTCTTATTGCAGAAAAATAATGGTTTTTGATTTGCAAGATGGATAATCGTATTTTTTTGGTGTACAATTATAGAATGTGTTGACATTAAGAATGGAAGGTGTACCAATTATGGAAAAGCAAGTGAGAGTGCGCTATGCGCCAAGTCCAACAGGACACTTACATATCGGAAATGCGCGTACGGCATTATTTAATTATTTATTTGCTCGTCATCAAGATGGCAAGTTTATTATTCGTATTGAAGATACTGATGTAAAACGTAACGTTGCTGGTGGTGAAGAAAGCCAATTAAAATACTTGAAATGGCTCGGCATGGACTGGGATGAGGGTGTTGATGTTGGCGGTGAATATGGACCGTATCGTCAAACAGAACGTTTAGATATTTATAAAAAGTTATATGAAGATTTATTAGAGCGTGGTTTAGCTTATAAATGTTATATGACAGAAGAAGAATTAGAAGCAGAACGCGAGGGACAAATTGCTCGTGGTGAAACACCTCGTTATGCAGGTAATCACCGTGATTTAACAGAAGAACAAATCAAACAATTTGAAGCGGAAGACCGCATTCCAAGTATCCGTTTCCGTGTACCAGCTAATCGCGACTACACATTTAAAGACATCGTAAAAGATGAAGTTGCTTTCCACTCAAATGACTTTGGTGACTTTGTTATTGTGAAAAAAGATGGCATTCCAACTTATAACTTTGCGGTAGCAGTAGACGATCATTTAATGGAAATTACGCACGTTCTTCGCGGTGATGATCATATTTCTAACACACCAAAACAAATGATGATTTATGAAGCGTTTGGATGGGATATCCCGCAGTTTGGTCATATGACATTAATCGTAAATGAAAGTCGTAAAAAATTAAGTAAACGCGATGAATCTATTATTCAATTTATTGAACAATATCAAGCGCTTGGATATCTTCCAGAGGCAATCTTTAACTTTATCGCATTATTAGGTTGGTCACCAGTAGGAGAAGAAGAAATTTTCTCTAAAGATGAATTTATTGAAATGTTTGATGCAGCTCGTTTATCAAAATCGCCTGCATTATTCGATTCTCAAAAACTAAAATGGATGAACAACCAATATATGAAAAAGCAAGATCTAGATGCTGTTGTGGCATTAAGCCTACCGCACTTAGTGAAAGCTGGTCGTGTAAGTGAAAGCCTAAGCGAACAAGAACAAGCTTGGGTTCGTGATGTAATTGCTTTATACCATGAACAAATGAGCTTTGGAGCTGAAATTGTAGAGCTTTCTGAAATGTTCTTCAAAGATCATGTAGACTATGAAGAAGAAGGACAAGAAGTATTGAAAGGTGAACAAGTACCTGAAGTACTTCGTGCATTCGCAGCGGAATTAGAAGCTTTAGAAGAAGTAGAGCCGGCAGCAATTAAAAAGGCAATTAAGGCTGTTCAAAAGGAAACAGGCCATAAAGGTAAAAACTTATTTATGCCAATTCGTGTTGCAACAACTGGACAAACACATGGCCCAGAACTTCCAAATGCAATTGCGCTTCTTGGAAAAGAGACAGTTTTAAATCGTATTCGTAAAGTAATTGGTTAACATTTAACGAATTTAGAAATATAATAAGAGTACTAAAAAACGAATAAGGAAAAGCGACGAGAAGGAGAAGTAGAAAGTCAGGCTTTTTACAGAGAGAACCACCTTTTGGCTGGAAGTGGTTTATAAGCGGATTTTCGAAATGCCCCTTCGAGTCTTCTGCCCAACAACGAATCATTTCGGGAAACGTCTAATGACGCAAAGTAAGCAGAAGCGGTGTAAACCGTTATCATGGATGAGTTTGAGGCTTTTTTTAGCCTAAACAGAGTGGAACCGCGCTTATAAGGCGTCTCTGTCAATTTGACAGAGGCGTCTTTTTTTATACCATGTAAATGATTATAAGTCTTTATGTATTTGAATAAAGACTGGGGGATAAGTGAGGGAGAAATCAGTTCACTCGGAAAAGCAGCCCATAAAGGGGAGGGGACATCGATGTTTAAGAGGCTTCGAGAAGATATTGAAGTCGTTTTTGAACAAGATCCAGCGGCAAGAGGTTATTTCGAAGTCATTTTAACGTATTCTGGATTACATGCAGTTTGGGCACATCGAATTGCACATGCTTTTTATAAAAAGAATTTTTTCTTTATTGCACGTTGGATTTCACAAGTTAGTCGTTTTTTTACTGGCATTGAGATTCATCCAGGAGCAACAATTGGTCGACGCTTTTTCATTGATCATGGTATGGGAGTTGTTATTGGCGAGACATGTGAAATTGGAGATAATGTAACAATTTATCAAGGAGTTACTCTTGGTGGTACGGGGAAAGAAAAAGGGAAAAGGCACCCAACAATTCAAGATAATGTATTAATTGCAACAGGTGCAAAAGTACTTGGATCCATTACCGTTGGAGAAAATTCTAAAATTGGGGCAGGGTCTGTCGTATTAAAAGAAGTTCCTGCACATTCTACAGTTGTAGGTATACCTGGTCGTGTCGTAATTCAAAATGGAGTAAAGATTGGTCAGGAATTAAATCATTCAGATCTTCCGGATCCAATTTTTGATAAATTGAAAGTGATGGAAGCAGAGCTTGAGGCATTAAAGAAGCAACTTGCATTAAAAGTAGAGAGGAAGGATAAAAATGACTATTCACATTTATAATACGTTAACGCGTCAAAAGGAAGCGTTTGTTCCATTAGAAGAAAATAAGGTGAAAATGTATGTGTGCGGTCCTACAGTATACAACTATATCCATATTGGGAATGCAAGACCACCTATGGTATTCGATACAGTACGTCGTTATTTAGAATATAAAGGGTACGATGTACAATATGTTTCTAACTTTACTGATGTAGATGATAAATTAATTAAAGCGGCGAATGAGCTAGGAGAAGATGTTCCAACAATTGCAGATCGCTTTGTTGAAGCGTACTTTGAAGATGTAACGGCACTAGGTTGCAAACATGCGACAGTTCATCCTCGTGTAACAGAAAATATGGATATCATTATTGAGTTTATTCAGGAACTTGTGAATAAAGGCTATGCATATGAATCTGAAGGTGATGTTTATTACCGAACAAAGGAATTTGAAGGTTACGGTAAATTATCACATCAGCCAATTGCAGACCTACGTCATGGTGCACGTATTGAAGTTGGAGAAAAGAAACACGATCCACTTGACTTTGCATTATGGAAAGCAGCGAAAGAAGGAGAAATCTTCTGGGAGAGCCCTTGGGGGAAAGGTCGTCCAGGATGGCATATCGAATGCTCGGCAATGGCACGTAAATATTTAGGGGATACAATCGATATTCATGCTGGTGGTCAAGATTTAACATTCCCACATCATGAAAATGAGATTGCGCAATCAGAAGCTTTGACTGGAAAAACATTTGCACGTTACTGGATGCATAATGGATATATTAATATTAACAATGAAAAGATGTCTAAGTCATTAGGAAACTTCATTTTAGTTCACGATATTATTAAACAGTATGATCCACAGTTAATCCGATTCTTTATGTTATCTGTACATTATCGTCATCCAATCAACTTTAGTGAAGAGTTATTGCAAAGTACGAATAATGGATTAGAGAGAATTAAAACGGCTTATGGAAACTTAAAACATCGCATGGAAAGCAGTGCGGATTTAACGGACCATAATGAGAAATGGTTAGCTGAAATGGATAAATTCCAAGTGGCATTTGAAGAAGCGATGGATGATGACTTCAATACAGCAAATGCGATAACTGAGTTATATAATTTAGCAAATCATGCGAATCAATATTTATTAGAAGAGCATACGTCAAAAACTGTCATTGAAGCATATGTAAAACAATTTGAAACATTGTTTGGCATTTTAGGTTTAGAATTAGCAAAAGAAGAGTTGCTTGATGAAGAGATTGAAGCACTCATCCAAAAACGTATCGAGGCTCGTAAAAATCGTGATTTTGCATTATCTGATCAAATTCGTGATAATTTAAAAGAGCGTAATATTATTTTAGAAGATACCGCTCAAGGTACAAGATGGAAAAGAGGATAAGTATGATCGATGCAAAGCAATTAAATAGCTTGGCGTTAGCATATATGGGTGATGCGGTATATGAACAATATATTCGCTATCACCTTCTTCAAAAAGGAACGGTTCGTCCTAACCAGCTACATCGTTTAGGGACAAGCTTTGTTTCAGCGAAAGCGCAGGCGAAAGTGGTTTATCATTTATTAGAAACGGCATTCTTAACAGAGGAAGAAGAAGCGGTACTAAGAAGAGGGCGTAATGCAAATTCGGGTACTGTGCCGAAAAATACGGATGTACAAACATATCGTTATAGCACGGCCTTCGAGGCACTGCTTGGTTATCATTATTTATTGAACAATCGAGAAAGATTAGAAGAACTTGTATATAAGGCAATTGATGTTTTAGAAGCGAAGGAAGGGGGCACATCATCATGAGTAGTGAATACATTATTGGACGTAACCCTGTAATTGAAGCGTTACGATCTGGAAGAGATATTAATAAGATTTGGATTGCAGAAGGTGCTGCCAAAGGACAAGTACAAATTGTATTAGCGTTAGCAAAAGAAAATAAAATTATTTTGCAGCATGCACCAAAGAAAAAGTTAGATCAACTTGTTGAAGGGAACCATCAAGGTGTAATTGCGCAAGTGGCGGCATATCAATATGCAGAGTTAGAGGATTTATTTGAAGTGGCTGCTAAGCGTAATGAAGATCCTTTCTTCTTAATCTTAGATGAAATTGAGGATCCACATAATTTAGGCTCTATTATGCGTACGGCGGATGCGACTGGGGCTCATGGGATTATTATTCCGAAAAGAAGAGCTGTAGGTCTTACAGCATCAGTTGCAAAAGCTTCAACAGGAGCAATTGAATATATTCCTGTTGTGCGTGTGACAAATTTATCCCGTACAATTGATGAATTGAAGGAACGCGGTCTTTGGATTGCAGGTACAGATGCAAAAGGAAAAACGGATTACCGTAACCTAGATGGTAATATGCCAATCGGATTAGTAATTGGTAGCGAAGGGAAAGGTATGAGCCGTATTATTGGCGAAAAATGCGATTTCCTAATTCATTTACCGATGGTTGGTAAAGTTACATCCTTAAATGCTTCGGTAGCTGCAAGTCTGTTAATGTATGAGGTATATCGTAAACGTCACCAAATCGGTGAGTGAAAATGAACGATATTTTAATCGTTGATGGTTACAACATTATTGGGGCTTGGAGAGACTTAAAAAAATTGAAGGATGTAGATTTACAGGCATCAAGGGACGCGCTAATTGATAAAATGGCGGATTATCAAGGCTACACAGGAACGAGAGTAATAATTGTATTTGATGCTTATACAGTTTACGGTATTGAGAAGAAGATGAAACAATCGCGTGTTGAAGTTATTTTCACAAGGAAAAATCAAACGGCCGATGAAAAAATTGAACAGCTCGCGATTGAGCTTCGTAACATTAATACACAAATTTATGTTGCGACTTCTGATTATACGGAGCAGTGGGTTATCTTTGCGCAAGGAGCACTTAGGAAATCAGCTCGCGAACTAGAGATAGAAGTGCAGGCGATGGAACAACAAGTGCGCCAGCAGACACAAGTTACAAAAGAGAAACAGCCTACTATGCGAACGATATTTAGTAAAGATATTACAGAAAAGTTAGAAAAATTAAGGCGAGGAGAGCGTTGAAACATTGACGCTCTTCAAACGCTTACTGTATAATATTTCTAAATAAATAGCGGTCGGAGGGATCAGAGTGGAAGCAGGCTTCGTAAGTACCAACAACGTTACGTTTCGCGATTTAGAGGATGAGGCGATAGTTGAGTTAGTTCGAAAAGGTAATATTGATGCTCTTGAATATTTAATTCACAAGTATAAGAACTTTGTTCGTGCAAAATCAAGATCGTATTTTTTAGTAGGGGCCGATCGAGAGGATATTGTTCAAGAGGGTATGATTGGATTGTTTAAAGCAATTCGTGATTATAAAGAGGACAAGCTATCTTCTTTTAAAGCATTTGCTGAATTGTGTATTACTCGTCAAATTATTACTGCTATTAAGACAGCAACGAGACAAAAACATATTCCTTTAAATTCGTATGTTTCTTTAGATAAACCGATTTACGATGAGGAATCTGATCGTACGCTATTAGATGTTATTTCGGAAGCAAAGGTGACTGATCCTGAAGAGATGATCATCAGTCAGGAAGAATATACCGACATAGAACTAAAAATATCTGAATTATTAAGCGATTTAGAAAGGAAAGTTCTTTCTTTATATTTGGATGGTCGTTCTTATCAAGAAATCTCAGAGCAACTAAATAGGCATGTGAAATCGATTGATAATGCTCTGCAACGTGTAAAAAGAAAATTGGAACGATATATGGAAATGAGAGAAAATACAACTTCAAACTCATAGTATATGTTGCAGGAGTGAAGTGAATCTCCTGCTTTCTTTTTGTAAGAGAGTAAGCGGCATGTCATTGACATTACCTTTTATTGTATGATACATTTTTAGGGACATAATGTTACAAGGTTGGTGTAACAAATGAGAAAAAAAGTTGTACTCTCATGTGAAGAGTGTAAAAATCGAAACTACTCTACAATGAAAGATACGAGCTCAGTGGAGCGACTTGAGATAAAGAAGTTTTGTAAAACATGCAATCAGCATACAGTTCATAAGGAAACAAAATAAATAATCGAAATAATACACTGGAGGTCCCGTAAATGCGTTTGACGAACTTTTTCGGCGATGTAGGTCGCGAAATGAAAAAAGTAAGTTGGCCTAAGAAAGACGAATTACTCCGTTCAACAACTACTGTTATTGCAACAGTTGTATTCTTTGCGATTTTCTTCGCAGTGGTTGATATGGGTATTTCTTCTTTAATTCGGTTAATTCTTGAATAAGAAGTACTTATCCATGATATAATGTTATTTATACGAACTGTGTAAAAGCCCGGTGAACGGGTTTTTTCATTTGCACAAAAAAATGTACGTCAGGGAGGGAAGGACGCTCGTCCTAAATGAATGGAAAAAAGTTGGTATGTTGTCCATACTTATTCTGGATATGAAAATAAAGTAAAAGCAAACCTAGAGAAACGTGTAGAATCAATGGGAATGCAAGATAAAATTTTCCGTGTTGTTGTCCCAGAAGAAGTAGAAGTAGAAATGAAAAACGGAAAAGAAAAATTAACAAAAAGAAAAGTATTCCCAGGTTATGTGTTAGTTGAACTAATTATGACTGACGATTCTTGGTATGTTGTCCGTAATACACCAGGCGTGACAGGTTTTGTTGGATCTTCCGGATCAGGTTCAAAACCATCTCCTCTATTAGAAGAGGAAGTTGTTACCATTATGAAGCATATGGGAATGGACAATGAAGTTGTTGATTTTGACTTTGAACTTCATGAAACAGTGCGTGTAAATGAAGGTCCGTTCGCAAACTATACAGGTGCAATCGAAGAAATTGATATGGAAAAACAAAAAGTACGAGTGCTTGTAGATATGTTTGGTCGCGAAACGCCGGTCGAGCTTGACTTCCATCAAATTGAAAAATTATAAAATGAAACTTGAAATGAATTGTAAAAAGTGATAATATCTTTTAAGTCAGTACGTCTTCGGTAACGGAGACGTTTTTTGAAAAAGATTTTATCGTTATAGATAAAATATGAAGTGGGAGGACAAATCATTGTCCAATTGACCACATCACGGACTTAAGGAGGTGTGTCTCGTGGCTAAAAAGGTAATTAAAATGGTAAAACTTCAAATTCCTGCAGGTAAAGCTAACCCAGCTCCACCAGTTGGTCCAGCATTAGGACAAGCGGGTGTTAACATCATGGGCTTCTGTAAAGAGTTCAACGCTCGTACAGCAGATCAAGCTGGTCTTATCATTCCTGTTGAAATTACGGTATTCGAAGACCGTTCATTCACTTTCATTACTAAAACTCCTCCTGCTGCTGTTCTTCTTAAGAAAGTAGCTGGTATCGAGTCTGGTTCTGGTGAACCAAATCGTAATAAAGTGGCAACTGTTAAGCGTGATAAAGTACGCGAAATCGCTGAAACTAAAATGCCTGACCTTAACGCTGCTAGCGTAGAAGCTGCAATGCGTATGGTTGAAGGTACTGCACGCAGTATGGGCATCGTTATCGAAGACTAATTCGATTTGTTTTTTGTAAAGAAGGTTGCGGGTCTGGAATTCCAATTCGCAACCTTTATTATCGTAAATGAGTATCGTTTTTAAATAAATGGATGGGCGCGCATCCTCGGGGTTTTCCCGGAATGAAGGCGTAAACGTGGGAGGTTATTCCGCTAAAACCACATTCAAGGAGGAAATAAACATGGCTAAAAGAGGTAAAAAGTACGTAGAAGCTGCGAAGCTTGTTGATCGTGCAACTGCTTACTCTGCAACAGAAGCAGTAGAATTAGTAAAGAAAACAAACACAGCTAAATTTGATGCAACTGTAGAAGCTGCATTCCGTTTAGGTGTTGATCCTAAGAAAGCTGACCAACAAATTCGTGGTGCAGTTGTTCTTCCACACGGTACTGGTAAAGTACAACGTGTATTAGTATTCGCTAAAGGTGAAAAAGCAAAAGAAGCTGAAGCTGCTGGTGCTAACTTCGTAGGCGATACTGATTACATCGGTAAAATCCAACAAGGTTGGTTCGATTTCGATGTAGTAGTAGCAACTCCGGACATGATGGGTGAAGTTGGTAAACTTGGTCGCGTATTAGGACCTAAAGGTTTAATGCCAAACCCTAAAACTGGAACAGTTACTTTCGATGTAACAAAAGCTGTTAACGAAATCAAGGCTGGTAAAGTTGAATACCGCGTTGATAAAGCTGGTAACATCCATGTTCCAATCGGTAAAGTATCTTTCGAAGATGCAAAATTAGTAGAAAACTTCAAAACAATTGCTGACACGCTATTAAAAGCTAAACCAGCTGCTGCAAAAGGTACTTACATGAAGAACGCAACTGTTGCTTCTACAATGGGACCTGGCGTACGTGTAGACGTTTCTACAATCGCGTAAAAATTGGAAGTTGACTTCATAAAGAAGTTTTAATATAATCATTTATGTTGTGAATTTAAATAGTGTACCGTAGACAGTAGGTGCCAATTTGGCTTAATTTCCTACCTAGGTGTTAATATACGAAACGGAATTTTTTTCTGTGACTATATGCCTCCATGTCTACAATTGGGCATGGAGGTTTTTTAGTGCACTGTCGGTACATCTTCTATATAATCTACAGGAGGTGTAATAACATGAGCAAAGCAATCGAAACTAAACAACAAGTTGTGACTGAAATCGCTGAAAAACTTCGCGAAAGTAAATCTACAATCGTTGTTGACTACCGTGGTTTAACAGTATCTGAAGCAACTGAATTACGTAAAAACTTACGTGAAGCTGGCGTTGAGTTCAAAGTTTACAAAAACTCTTTAACTCGTCGTGCTGCAGAGTCTGTTGAAATGGCTGAGTTAAACGAATTCTTAACAGGACCAAACGCAATCGCATTCAGTAACGAGGATGTAGTTGCTCCTGCGAAAGTATTAAACGACTTCGCTAAAGATCATGAAGCTTTAGAAATTAAAGCAGGCGTAATCGAAGGTAAACTTGTAACACTTGATGAGGTTAAAGCTATCGCTACTCTTCCATCACGTGAAGGCTTACTTTCTATGCTTCTTAGCGTTCTTCAAGCTCCAATCCGTAATCTTGCACTTGCTACTAAAGCAGTTGCAGATCAAAAGGAAGAGCAAGGCGCTTAATTTTTTAAAAGATAATTACGTATTATCGATACAACAATACAAACCTATTTAAGGGAGGATATTTACAATGACTAAAGAACAAATCATTGAAGCAGTTAAATCTATGACTGTATTAGAACTTAACGACTTAGTAAAAGCTATCGAGGAAGAATTCGGCGTAACTGCTGCTGCTCCTGTAGCTGTTGCTGGTGGCGCTGGAGAAGCTGCTGCTGAGAAAACTGAATTTGATGTGGAACTAACTAGCGCTGGTGCACAAAAAATCAAAGTTATCAAAGTTGTTCGTGAAATCACTGGTCTTGGCTTAAAAGAAGCTAAAGAATTAGTTGACAACACTCCAAAAGTAATCAAAGAAGCTGCTGCTAAAGAAGAAGCTGAAGAAATCAAAGCTAAACTTGAAGAAGTTGGCGCTGCTGTAGAAGTTAAGTAATTAACTTTTGATGCTTTAAAAAAAGCTCGCTCTCATGCGAGCTTTTTTTTTAACTGTAAAGAAAAGAGGTGGCCATATGGCAGACCATTATTTTTCTAACGACCCTTCTAGTAAAAGTGATCGTAAACGATGGGAATTTGCACTTCGTGGATCGCGGTTTGTTTTTTTATCTGACCATGGGGTGTTTTCGAAAAACGAGGTGGACTTTGGTTCTCGTCTTTTAATTGAAGCGTTTCAAATGCCGGATATCAAAGGCGATGTATTAGATGTCGGATGTGGATACGGTCCAATCGGCTTATCATTGGCGAAAGAGTTTCAGGAGCGTAGTGTTCACATGGTGGATGTGAATGAAAGGGCACTTGGGCTTGCGAAAGAAAATGCGGTTAATAACAAAGTTGCAAACGTTCGTATTTTTCAAAGTAGCGTCTATGAAAATGTAGATGGCAAGTATGCTGCTATTCTATCTAATCCGCCGATTCGTGCTGGTAAGCATATCGTACATGAGATTTTAGAAGAAGCTGCCCATCATCTAGTACCGGGTGGAGAACTTTGGATTGTTATTCAAAAGAAACAAGGTGCACCATCTGCACTTAAAAAACTAGAGGAAACATTTTCTGAAGTCGAAGTTGTAGAAAAGAAAAAAGGATATTATATCATAAAATCAAAAAAACGTTGACGGTTTTTTTTGGCTATGTTACCATTATAAAATGCCAATATATGATTTTCTGCGTTGAGAAAGATGTATATTTTTGCTTCTCTTGGAAAAGATAGTAAAATCAGCAGATTATGAAACAGAATGATGGTTTTCTTATAGAAGCCATTTTTCTTTTTTGAACAGGTAGAAAGACTCAACGTATCTATCTTTGAGAGAAAAAGCTACGCTACTAGCGTTAGCTGTATTTATTTGTGATTTTGCACAATTTTTTTGTGCATTTATAATACTCATGATTTGAGGGGTGAAGCAGTTGACAGGTCAACTAGTTCAATACGGACGCCACCGCCAACGAAGAAGTTATGCCCGTATTAGTGAAGTATTAGAGTTACCAAATCTTATCGAAATTCAAACCTCTTCTTATCAGTGGTTTCTTGATGAGGGTTTGCGAGAAATGTTCCAAGACATTTCTCCGATTGAAGACTTTACGGGAAATCTATCGCTTGAATTTATCGACTACAGTTTAGGTGAACCGAAATACTCTGTAGAAGAATGCAAAGAGCGTGATGTGACGTACGCAGCACCACTTCGTGTGAAAGTTCGTCTAATCAACAAAGAAACTGGTGAAGTAAAAGAACAAGATGTGTTCATGGGAGATTTCCCACTCATGACAGAGACTGGAACATTCGTAATTAACGGTGCAGAACGTGTTATCGTTTCCCAGTTAGTTCGCTCTCCAAGCGTATACTATAGTGGCAAAGTGGATAAAAACGGAAAGCGTGGTTTTACTGCTACTGTAATTCCAAACCGCGGAGCTTGGTTAGAGTATGAAACAGATGCTAAGGATGTTGTATATGTGCGTATCGACCGTACGCGTAAACTTCCTGTAACTGTTTTGTTACGCGCATTAGGGTTTGGCTCTGATCAAGAAATCACCGAGCTTTTAGGTGATAACGAATACTTAAGCAATACGCTAGAAAAAGACAACACAGACAGCACAGAAAAAGCATTGCTTGAAATTTATGAGCGTCTACGTCCAGGTGAACCACCAACAGTAGAAAATGCAAAAAGCTTGCTTGTTTCGCGTTTCTTTGATCCAAAGCGCTATGATTTAGCAAATGTAGGTCGCTATAAGATCAACAAAAAGCTACACATTAAAAACAGATTGTTTAACCAACGCTTAGCTGAAACATTAGTAGATCCAGAAACTGGAGAGATTTTAGCGGCAGAAGGAACAGTCTTAGATCGCCGTACACTAGATCGCATTTTACCTTACTTAGAGAAAAACATTGGATTCAAAACAGCGAAACCAATGGGTGGAGTGGTAGAAGGCGATGTTGAGCTGCAATCTATTAAGATTTATGCTCCAGAGTCAGACGGTGAACGTTCTATCAATGTAATTGGGAATGCAAACATCACTCGTGACATAAAACACATCACACCAGGTGATATTCTTGCTTCTATTAGTTACTTCTTTAACCTGCTATACAAAGTAGGGGATACAGATGATATTGACCATTTAGGAAATCGTCGTCTGCGTTCTGTAGGGGAACTATTACAAAACCAATTCCGTATCGGTCTTTCTCGTATGGAACGTGTTGTTCGTGAGAGAATGTCGATCCAAGATACAAATGCAATTACACCGCAGGCGTTAATTAACATTCGTCCGGTTATTGCATCTATTAAAGAGTTCTTCGGAAGTTCTCAGTTATCTCAGTTCATGGATCAAACGAATCCATTAGCAGAGTTAACACATAAACGAAGACTATCTGCATTAGGACCCGGTGGTTTAACACGTGAGCGTGCAGGCTTTGAAGTACGTGACGTTCACTATTCTCACTATGGTCGTATGTGTCCGATTGAAACGCCAGAGGGACCAAATATCGGTTTGATTAACTCGTTATCTTCCTTCGCGAAAGTAAATGAGTTTGGTTTCATTGAAACACCATACCGTCGTGTTGATCCAGAAACTGGTCGTGTAACGGGCCATGTTGATTACTTAACAGCAGATGAAGAAGATAATTATGTTGTAGCCCAAGCGAATATGAAGTTATCTGAAGAAGGAGAATTCCTTGATGAAGATATCGTAGCTCGTTTCCGTGGTGAAAACATTGTCACAAATAAAGAACGTATCGACTACATGGATGTATCTCCAAAACAAGTAGTGTCCGCAGCGACAGCTTGTATACCGTTCTTAGAAAACGATGACTCCAACCGTGCACTTATGGGTGCGAACATGCAACGTCAGGCGGTTCCGTTAATGAATCCGGAATCTCCGATTGTAGGTACAGGTATGGAGTATGTATCAGCAAAAGACTCAGGTGCTGCAGTAATTTGTAAACACCCTGGTGTTGTTGAACGCGTAGAAGCACGTGAAGTTTGGGTACGTCGCTATGTAGAAGTTGACGGTCAAAAAGTAAAAGGCGATTTAGATCGCTACAAAATGTTGAAATTCATTCGTTCTAACCAAGGAACATGTTACAACCAACGTCCAATCGTAAGTGTTGGCGATCAAGTTGTAAAAGGTGAGATCCTTGCGGATGGTCCTTCTATGGAAAAAGGTGAACTAGCACTTGGACGTAACGTGCTTGTTGGCTTTATGACATGGGACGGTTATAACTACGAGGATGCGATCATTATGAGTGAGCGCCTTGTAAAAGATGATGTGTACACTTCTATCCATATTGAAGAATATGAATCAGAAGCTCGTGATACGAAGCTTGGACCAGAAGAAATCACACGTGATATTCCGAACGTTGGGGAAGATGCACTTCGCAACCTTGACGAGCGCGGTATTATTCGTGTCGGTGCTGAAGTAAAAGACGGAGATCTACTTGTTGGTAAAGTAACACCAAAAGGTGTAACGGAATTAACAGCAGAAGAACGTTTATTACATGCAATCTTCGGTGAGAAAGCGCGTGAAGTACGTGATACATCACTACGTGTACCACATGGTGGTGGCGGTATTATCTTAGACGTAAAAGTATTTAACCGTGAAGATGGCGATGAGTTGCCACCAGGTGTAAATCAACTTGTACGTGCATATATTGTTCAAAAACGTAAAATTTCTGAAGGTGACAAGATGGCCGGTCGTCACGGTAACAAAGGTGTTATCTCCCGTATTTTACCGGAAGAAGACATGCCGTACTTACCAGATGGCACACCAATCGATATCATGTTGAACCCATTAGGGGTACCATCTCGTATGAATATCGGTCAGGTATTAGAGCTTCACCTTGGTATGGCAGCAAGATACCTTGGCATCCATGTTGCAACACCAGTATTCGATGGTGCTCGTGAGGAAGATGTATGGGGTACAATTGAGGAAGCTGGTATGGCGAATGACGCGAAGACGATTCTATATGATGGACGTTCTGGTGAACCATTCGACAACCGTGTATCAGTTGGTGTCATGTACATGATTAAGCTTGCGCACATGGTTGACGATAAACTTCATGCTCGTTCTACTGGACCATACTCACTTGTAACGCAACAACCTCTTGGAGGTAAAGCACAGTTCGGTGGACAACGTTTCGGTGAGATGGAGGTTTGGGCACTTGAAGCTTACGGTGCTGCTTATACTCTTCAAGAAATCTTAACAGTGAAGTCTGACGATGTTGTCGGCCGCGTTAAGACATACGAAGCAATTGTTAAAGGCGAAAATGTTCCAGAACCAGGCGTTCCAGAATCATTCAAAGTATTGATTAAAGAACTGCAAAGTTTAGGTATGGACGTTAAAATGATGTCTAGCGACGATACAGAAATTGAAATGCGTGATACGGAAGATGATGAACAGCAATCCGCAGACAAATTAAATATCGAAGTTGAGGCAACTAAGGAATAATTGGGATAACCTGTAGACTAAAAGGGAGGTAGGCCCCTTGATAGATGTAAATAACTTTGAATATATGAAGATTGGACTTGCTTCACCTGACAAGATTCGCTCTTGGTCATATGGTGAAGTTAAGAAACCAGAAACAATTAACTATCGTACATTAAAGCCTGAAAAAGATGGCTTGTTCTGTGAGCGTATTTTTGGACCACAAAAGGACTGGGAATGTCATTGCGGAAAGTATAAACGTGTACGTTATAAAGGTGTAGTTTGTGATCGATGTGGCGTTGAAGTAACGCGTGCGAAAGTTCGTCGTGAACGTATGGGTCATATTGAATTAGCTGCTCCTGTATCTCATATTTGGTATTTCAAAGGTATCCCGAGCCGCATGGGACTTGTCTTAGACATGTCCCCTCGCGCGCTTGAAGAAGTAATTTATTTCGCTTCTTATGTTGTAACAGAAAGTGGAGATACACCACTTGATAAGAAGCAATTGCTTTCTGAAAAAGAATACCGTGCATATCGTGATCGATATGGTAGCACATTCCAAGCTGCTATGGGCGCAGAAGCGATTAAGAAGCTATTACAAGACATCGATTTAGATAAAGAAGTAGACTTCTTAAAAGAAGAATTAAAAACAGCACAAGGACAACGTCGTACTCGTGCTATTAAACGTCTAGAAGTATTAGAAGCATTCCGTAACTCTGGAAATCAGCCATCTTGGATGATTTTAGATGTTCTTCCAGTTATCCCACCAGAACTACGTCCAATGGTACAGTTAGATGGTGGACGTTTTGCAACTTCTGACTTAAACGACCTATACCGTCGTGTAATTAATCGTAACAACCGTTTAAAACGTCTATTGGACTTAGGTGCACCAAGCATTATCGTTCAAAACGAAAAACGTATGTTACAAGAAGCTGTAGATGCGTTAATCGATAACGGCCGCCGTGGTCGTCCAGTTACTGGACCAGGTAATCGTCCGTTAAAATCACTATCTCACATGCTGAAAGGTAAACAGGGACGTTTCCGTCAAAACTTATTAGGTAAACGTGTTGACTACTCTGGTCGTTCTGTAATCGTTGTAGGACCGAACTTAAAGATGTACCAATGTGGATTACCAAAAGAAATGGCGCTTGAACTGTTCAAACCTTTCGTTATGAAAGAGTTAGTGGGAAAAGGGTTAGCACACAACATTAAGAGTGCGAAACGTAAAATCGAGCGTGTACAACCTGAAGTTTGGGATGTTTTAGAATCTGTGATTAAAGAGCATCCAGTACTTCTAAACCGTGCTCCAACACTTCACCGTCTTGGTATCCAAGCGTTCGAACCTACATTAGTAGAAGGACGCGCAATCCGTCTTCATCCACTTGTATGTACTGCATACAACGCGGACTTTGACGGTGACCAAATGGCGGTTCACGTTCCGTTATCATCAGAAGCACAAGCTGAAGCGCGTCTTCTTATGTTAGCGGCACAAAACATCTTGAACCCGAAAGATGGAAAACCAGTTGTTACACCATCTCAGGATATGGTATTAGGTAACTACTACCTAACACTTGAGCGTGAGGGTGCAATTGGTGAAGGTATGGTGTTCAAAGATACAAATGAAGCAGTGCTTGCGTACCAAAATGGATATGTACATCTTCATACTCGTGTCGCAGTTGCTGCAAGCTCAGTGAATAACAATGAAACATTTACTGAAGAGCAAAAGAGCAAGCTTCTATTAACAACAGTTGGTAAATTAATATTTAACGAAATCTTACCGAAGTCGTTCCCTTATATTAACGAGCCAACAAATTCAAACCTTGAAAAAGAAACACCAGCGGAGTATTTCGTTGAAAAAGGTGCGAACATTAGAGAGATTATTGCTAGTCGCGAAGAAGTGGCACCATTTAGCAAGAAAATCCTTGGTAACATCATTGCGGAAGTGTTTAAACGTTTCCAAATTACAGAAACGTCTCGCATGCTTGACCGTATGAAAAACTTAGGATTTAAACATTCTACAAAAGCTGGTATTACAGTTGGGGTAGCAGATATTCTTGTATTAGGTGAAAAAGATGAAATTCTCCACGAAGCACAAGCAAAAGTAGATAAAGTAATTAAACAATTCCGTCGCGGTTTAATCACGGAAGAAGAACGTTACGATCGCGTTATCTCTATTTGGAGTAATGCGAAAGATGTTATCCAAGGAAAACTGATGAAATCCTTGAATAAGCGCAACCCAATCTTTATGATGAGTGACTCTGGTGCCCGTGGTAACGCATCGAACTTCACTCAGCTTGCTGGTATGCGTGGTTTGATGGCCAACCCATCTGGTCGTATCATCGAACTTCCAATCAAATCAAGTTTCCGTGAAGGTTTAACAGTACTTGAGTACTTCATCTCTACGCATGGTGCGCGTAAAGGTCTTGCCGATACAGCACTTAAGACTGCCGATTCTGGTTACTTAACACGTCGTCTTGTAGACGTTGCACAAGATGTAATCGTCCGTGAAGATGATTGTGGAACAGATCGTGGTTTACTAATTGGTGCGATTAAAGAGGGTAATGAAGTTATCGAGTCATTATATGATCGTCTTGTTGGACGTTTTGCAAGAAAAACTGTAAAACATCCTGAAACAGGTGAAGTATTAGTTCGTGAAAATGAATTAATTACTGAAGATATCGCTCACATCGTTGAAAACTCAGGTGTGGGAACAGTAAACATCCGTTCAGCGTTTACATGTAACACTCGCCATGGTGTATGTAAGAAATGTTACGGTCGTAACTTAGCAACTGGAACAGACGTAGAAGTAGGGGAAGCGGTAGGTATTATCGCAGCTCAATCTATCGGTGAGCCAGGTACACAGTTAACGATGCGTACATTCCATACAGGTGGGGTTGCCGGAGATGATATCACACAAGGTTTACCTCGTATCCAAGAGATCTTCGAAGCTCGTAATCCGAAAGGTCAGGCAGTTATCAGTGAAATCGACGGTGTTATCGCGGCGATCAACGATGTTAAAGATCGTCAAGAGGTTGTTGTACAGGGTGAGGTTGAAGCTCGCACGTATGCAATTCCTTACGGTGCTCGTCTGAAAGTAGCTCTAGGACAACAAATTAGTCACGGAAAAGAGTTAACAGAAGGTTCTATTGATCCGAAAGAATTACTAAAAGTAACAGATATTACATCAGTTCAAGAATACTTACTACGTGAAGTTCAAAAAGTATACCGTATGCAAGGGGTAGAAATTGGTGACAAGCACGTAGAGGTAATGGTACGTCAAATGCTTCGCAAAGTTCGTGTAAGCGATGCGGGCGAAACAGATGTATTACCTGGAACATTACTGGATATCCATCAGTTTACTGATGCGAATGCAAAAGTACTGCTTAAAGGTAAACAGCCAGCAACAGCGAGACCAGTTCTTCTTGGTATTACGAAAGCTTCGCTTGAAACAGATTCATTCTTATCAGCAGCGTCGTTCCAAGAAACAACTCGCGTTCTAACAGATGCAGCAATTAAAGGCAAGCGCGATGAGCTTCTAGGATTGAAAGAAAATGTTATTATCGGTAAACTTGTTCCTGCTGGAACTGGTATGAATCGTTATCGTAAAGTCGATCTTGTTAAAACAACACAAGACGACATGAATGTAGAAAACGATGAAGTTTACGTGGAACAGTAAAATTTTCCGTCGTAAATTTTGTATAAAAACAGATAATCCTAGTTGACATTGTATGAGTCAAAATGTTACTATAAGCAAGGTTGCTCCTGAACGATGCTTTGGAGGATATGTATATGTCTTATCAAAAAGTATCAAATGCTGAAAATGTAGTCGTTGGTCATAAACGGACATTGGAAGCAATCAAAAATGGTACAGTTAAAGAAGTTGTCATTGCAGAAGATGCTGATATGCGGTTAACCCATATTATTGCTCGCACTGCGTTGCAACATAACGTGCCCATAACCAAAGTTGAATCAGTTCGTAAGCTTGGAAAAGCTTCGGGGATTCAAGTAGGAGCTTCAGCAATAGGAATAATAAGTTAAAACTGTTTTTGTGAGGAGAGAGCATTTGCTCTCCCTTGCAAAAACTTTGTTTTCAACTAATAATGAACCACCTGGATATGTGGTCATACAAACATGCGAAGGGAGGATAAATCAAATGCCTACTATTAACCAATTAGTGAGAAATGGTCGTACTGATAAAGTATGGAAATCTAAATCACCTGCGTTAAACAAAGGTTTCAACTCTTTAAAGAAAAAATCAACTGATATCTCTGCACCTCAAAAACGTGGTGTATGTACTCGTGTTGGTACAATGACTCCAAAGAAACCGAACTCAGCGTTACGTAAATACGCTCGTGTACGTTTAACAAACGGTATCGAGGTTACTGCTTACATCCCAGGTATCGGTCATAATCTACAAGAGCATAGCGTAGTATTAATTCGCGGTGGTCGTGTAAAGGATTTACCAGGGGTACGTTACCACATCGTTCGTGGTGCGCTTGACACAGCTGGTGTTGACAAACGTATGCAAGGACGTTCTAAATATGGTACTAAGAGACCAAAACCTGCTAAAAAATAATAAACTTAAAATGAAAGGAGGAACTCAATATGCCTCGTAAAGGACCTGTTGCGAAACGTGACGTGTTACCAGATCCAATGTACAATTCTAAACTTGTAACACGCCTAATCAACAAAATGATGGTTGACGGTAAAAAAGGTAAATCTCAAACAATTCTTTATAACGCGTTCGATATCGTTCGTGAACGTGCTGGTAAAGAACCAATGGAAGTATTCGAGCAAGCTCTTAAGAACATCATGCCTGTTCTTGAAGTACGCGCTCGTCGTGTTGGTGGTGCTAACTACCAAGTTCCAGTTGAGGTTCGTCCAGAACGCCGTACAACTTTAGGTCTTCGCTGGTTAGTAAACTACGCTCGTCTTCGTGGTGAAAAAACTATGGAAGAGCGTTTAGCTTACGAAATCTTAGATGCAGCTAACAATGCTGGTGCATCTGTTAAGAAACGTGAAGACACTCATAAAATGGCAGAAGCTAACAAAGCATTTGCTCATTACCGTTGGTAGGATTCAACGTAAAATAAATTGTAAGCATAAACCGCTTTATTTGTCGCTTATGGAAGTGTGGAGAGGGAGAATGCCTCTCCCTTTCAATGGGCGCTCGTTTTACATAATGAGGGTACTGAACATACTGACATATGTAACAAAATAAAGTGGCTTTTTTGCTACTTAAAATAAAAATAATCCAATCCATATATGGAAGGAGCAAGACACCAAATGGGAAGAGAGTTCTCTTTAGAAAACACTCGTAATATTGGTATCATGGCTCACATCGATGCTGGTAAAACAACAGCAACTGAACGTATCCTGTACTATACAGGCCGTATTCATAAAATCGGTGAAACTCACGAAGGTGCATCTCAGATGGACTGGATGGAGCAAGAGCAAGAGCGTGGTATCACAATTACTTCTGCTGCAACTACAGCTCAATGGAAAGGTCACCGTGTAAACATCATTGACACTCCAGGACACGTAGACTTCACAGTAGAAGTAGAACGTTCTTTACGCGTACTTGATGGTGCGGTAGCAGTACTTGATGCACAATCTGGTGTAGAACCACAAACAGAAACTGTTTGGCGTCAGGCTACTACTTACGGCGTACCTCGTATCGTATTCGTTAACAAAATGGATAAAATCGGTGCAGATTTCTTATACTCTGTAGGAACAATCCACGATCGTTTACAAGCAAACGCACACCCAATTCAGTTACCAATCGGTGCTGAGGACGAGTTCAATGGTATCATTGACCTTGTTGAAGAGTGTGCTTACATGTACGGTAACGATTTAGGAACAGACATCGAGCGTGTTGAAATTCCTGAAGAGCACAAAGAACTAGCTGAAGAATACCGTGGAAAACTTATTGAAGCGGTAGCTGAGCTTGATGAAGAAATGATGATGAAGTACCTAGAAGGTGAAGAAATCACTGTAGAAGAGCTTAAAGCTGGTATCCGTAAGGCTACAACTTCTGTTGAATTCTTCCCAGTAATCTGTGGTTCTGCATTCAAAAATAAAGGTGTTCAAATTCTGTTAGATGCAGTTATCGACTACCTACCGTCTCCATTAGATGTACCTGCTATTAAAGGTACTCTTCCAGATACAGACGAAGAAGTAGAACGTCATTCTAGCGATGAAGAGCCTTTCGCAGCATTAGCATTCAAAATCATGACTGACCCTTATGTTGGTAAGTTAACATTCTTCCGTGTGTACTCTGGTGTGTTAAACTCTGGATCATACGTGAAAAACTCAACTAAAGGTAAGCGTGAGCGTGTAGGTCGTATCCTACAAATGCACGCAAACAGCCGTGAAGAGATTTCAACAGTTTACGCTGGTGACATCGCTGCTGCTGTAGGTTTAAAAGATACTACTACTGGTGATACTCTTTGTGACGAGAAGAGCCTTGTTATCCTTGAGTCTATGGAATTCCCAGAGCCAGTAATTTCTGTAGCTATCGAACCAAAATCTAAAGCTGACCAAGATAAAATGGGTACAGCATTATCTAAGCTTTCTGAAGAAGATCCAACATTCCGTGCTCACACTGACCAAGAAACTGGCCAAACAATCATCGCTGGTATGGGTGAACTTCACCTTGATATCATCGTTGACCGTATGCGCCGTGAATTCAAAGTAGAAGCAAACGTTGGTGCTCCTCAGGTAGCATACCGTGAGACTTTCCGCGCTGCTGCGAAAGTTGAAGGTAAGTTCGCTCGTCAATCTGGTGGTCGTGGACAATTCGGTCACGTTTGGATTGAGTTTGAACCTAATGAAGAAGGTAAAGGATTCGAATTCGAAAACAAGATCGTCGGTGGTGTAGTTCCACGTGAATACATCCCAGCTGTTGGAGCAGGTCTTGAAGATGCACTTAAAAATGGTGTACTAGCTGGTTATCCACTAGTTGACATTAAAGCTGCATTAGTTGACGGATCTTACCATGATGTTGACTCCTCTGAGATGGCGTTCAAAATCGCTGCATCTATGGCGCTTAAAGCTGCGGTTTCTAAATGTAGCCCAGTAATTCTTGAGCCAATGATGAAAGTTGAAGTTGTAATTCCTGAAGAGTACATGGGTGACATTATGGGTGACGTAACATCTCGTCGTGGACGTGTAGAAGGTATGGAAGCTCGCGGTAACGCACAAGTTGTTCGCGCTATGGTTCCACTTTCTGAAATGTTCGGTTATGCAACGTCATTACGTTCTAACACTCAAGGACGCGGAACATTCTCAATGACATTTGATCATTATGAAGAAGTACCAAAGTCTGTTTCAGAAGAAATTATTAAAAAAAATAAAGGTGAATAATTGATTTTTATCGATTGTTCAAGTATAACTACTTATGTAAGCTTAGAAAGTGAGGCTTAAGTCTCACTTTCTAGTCTAAATATAAAATAACCTATATAAACTAAGGAGGAATTTAGAATGGCTAAAGCTAAATTCGAACGTTCTAAACCCCATGTTAACATCGGTACAATCGGCCACGTTGACCATGGTAAAACTACATTAACTGCTGCGATCACTACAGTTCTTGCAAAAGCTGGTGGTGCTGAAGCACGCGGATACGACCAAATCGATGCTGCTCCAGAAGAAAGAGAGCGCGGTATCACAATCTCAACTGCACACGTTGAGTACGAAACTGAAACTCGTCACTATGCACACGTTGACTGCCCAGGACATGCTGACTATGTTAAAAACATGATCACTGGTGCTGCTCAAATGGACGGCGGTATCTTAGTAGTATCTGCTGCTGATGGCCCAATGCCTCAAACACGTGAGCACATCCTTCTTTCTCGTCAAGTAGGTGTTCCTTACATCGTTGTATTCTTAAACAAATGCGACATGGTAGACGACGAAGAATTATTAGAATTAGTAGAAATGGAAGTTCGCGATCTATTATCTGAATATGGCTTCCCAGGCGATGACATCCCTGTAGTTAAAGGTTCTGCTCTTAAAGCTCTTCAAGGCGAAGCTGAGTGGGAAGAAAAAATCATCGAATTAATGGCTGAAGTTGATGCTTACATCCCAACTCCAGAACGTGAAACTGACAAACCATTCTTAATGCCTATCGAGGATGTATTCTCTATCACAGGTCGTGGTACAGTTGCAACTGGTCGCGTAGAGCGCGGTGTAGTTAAAGTTGGTGACGTAGTAGAAATCATCGGTCTTGCTGAAGAGAATGCTACTACAACTGTAACTGGTGTAGAAATGTTCCGTAAGCTTCTTGACCAAGCTCAAGCTGGAGACAACATCGGTGCTTTACTTCGTGGGGTTGCTCGTGAAGACATCCAACGTGGACAAGTTCTTGCTAAAACTGGCTCTGTAAAAGCTCACGCTAAATTCAAAGCTGAAGTTTTCGTTTTATCTAAAGAAGAAGGTGGACGTCACACTCCATTCTTCGCTAACTACCGTCCGCAATTCTACTTCCGTACAACTGACGTAACTGGTATCATCCAATTACCAGAAGGTACTGAAATGGTAATGCCTGGTGACAACATCGAAATGACTATCGAACTTATCGCTCCAATCGCAATCGAAGAGGGAACTAAGTTCTCTATTCGTGAAGGTGGACGTACTGTAGGTTATGGCGTAGTTGCAACTATCGTTGAGTAATCTCAACTGATATATGAAACCCAAGGGATTTTCCCTTGGGTTTTTTATATATAGAAGAAAGAGTGTTTTTTAATTTTTGACGAGTTTCTTCTATAGTATATAAATCGTAAAAATAGATAATCCAAAAACTGTAAAAAGAATTGTGACAGATGAAAACTTGAAATTCTTTAAAGTGCCATGTATAATAGCAAAAGTAGAGAAAAGTAGATGCAAACAAAAAGATGCTTGCATCTAGACGAATAACATTGTATAATAGACAATGTTGGTCTTTGACTGCGATGAAGTGGAAGGTTGCTGACACACCCGGCCGCTTTGCCATGGCATGGTGTGGGGAAATTTCCATGGAGAAGGTCTATTTTAGAAATAGGCGAACGAAGGAGGGAAAATAATGGCAAAAGAAAAAATCCGTATCCGTTTAAAAGCTTACGATCACCGTATTCTTGATCAGTCAGCTGAGAAAATTGTAGAAACAGCTAAGCGTTCTGGGGCAACAGTTTCTGGTCCGATCCCATTACCAACTGAAAAAACTGTTTACACAATTCTTCGTGCTGTTCATAAGTACAAAGATTCTCGTGAGCAATTCGAAATGCGCACGCACAAACGTCTAATCGACATCGTGAGTCCTACTCCGCAAACAGTAGATTCATTAATGCGTTTAGATTTACCATCTGGTGTAGATATCGAAATCAAACTATAATTCATATAACTTAAAAATGTAGGAGGTGTAACTCATGACCAAAGGAATCTTAGGAAGAAAGATCGGTATGACTCAAGTATTTGCTGAAAACGGTGAGTTAATCCCAGTAACAGTAATCGCTGCGACTCCAAACGTTGTTCTTCAAAAGAAAACAACAGAAACTGACGGCTATAATGCAATTCAGTTAGGATTTGACGATAAACGTGAAAAGTTAACTAACAAACCTGAACAAGGCCACGCTGCTAAAGCATCTACTACTCCTAAGCGCTTCATTCGCGAAATCCGCGATGCAGACGTGGACGGATTAGAGGTTGGTCAAGAGGTAAAAGTTGAAGTTTTCACTGCAGGTGAAATCGTTGACGTAACAGGAATTTCTAAAGGTAAAGGTTTCCAAGGTGTTATTAAACGCCACGGACAATCTCGCGGACCTATGTCTCATGGTTCTCGCTATCACCGTCGTCCTGGTTCAATGGGCCCAGTTGCTCCGAACCGTGTATTCAAAGGTAAAAAACTTGCTGGACGTATGGGTGGAGACCAAGTTACAATCCAAAACTTAGAAATCGTTCAAGTTGACGCTGAGCGCAACTTATTACTAGTAAAAGGTAACGTTCCAGGTGCTAAGAAATCTCTTGTAGTTGTTCAAGGCGCTGTGAAGGTTAGTAAATAATTCACAATAGGAAGGAGGAATTCCAATGCCAAAAGTTACTGTATATAACCAAACTGGTTCACAGGTTGGTGAAATCGAATTAGCTGAAGCTATTTTCGGTATCGAACCAAATGAAGCTGTACTTTTCGAAGCTGTAATGATGCAACGTGCATCTTTACGTCAAGGTACACACAAAGTAAAAACTCGCTCTGAAGTGCGCGGTGGTGGTCGTAAACCATGGCGTCAAAAAGGAACTGGACGTGCTCGTCAAGGTTCTATCCGCTCTCCTCAATGGCGTGGTGGTGGTACGGTATTCGGACCTACACCAAGAAGCTATGCGTACAAACTTCCTAAGAAAGTTCGTCGCTTAGCTATTAAATCTGCATTAGCTACTAAAGTAGTTGAGAACAACATTGTAGTTCTTGAAGACCTAGTGTTAAATGCACCAAAAACAAAAGACATGGTAGCAGTACTTAAAGGATTAACTGTTGAAAAGAAAGCTCTTATCGTAACTGCTGATGCAAACGAATCTGTAGAGTTATCTGCTCGCAATATTCCTGGAGTAACAGTAATCACTGCTGATGGCGTAAACGTTTTAGACGTGCTTCATCATGATAAGCTAATCATGACAAAAGCGGCAGTGGAAAAAGTAGAGGAGGTGCTTGCATAATGAGAGATCCTCGTGATATCATTAAGCGCCCAGTTATCACTGAACGTTCTATGGAAATGATGGCTGAAAAAAAATACACGTTCGATGTGGACGTTAAATCTAATAAAACAGAAGTTAAAGATGCTGTAGAAGCGATCTTTGGTGTTAATGTAGACAAAGTAAATATCATGAACTACAAGCCGAAAGCAAAACGCGTTGGTCGTCACGCTGGTTTTACTAACCGTCGTCGT
Source organism: Bacillus sp. NPDC094106 (assembly GCF_044764345.1). Classification (NCBI taxonomy): domain Bacteria; kingdom Bacillati; phylum Bacillota; class Bacilli; order Caryophanales; family Bacillaceae; genus Bacillus; species Bacillus sp. NPDC094106. Next base: position 35,649 of record NZ_JBIWHY010000023.1, read on the forward strand.
AAAGCAATCGTTAAGCTAACTGCTGACAGCAAAGAAATCGAAATCTTCCAAGGTGTTTAATTCTTACTAAAGAAGGAGGGAAATTGAGATGGCAATTAAAAAGTATAATCCAACTACTAACGGTCGTCGTAATATGACAACGAATGATTTCGCTGAAATTACGACTGACAGACCGGAAAAGTCTTTACTTGCGCCTTTAAGCAAAAAGGCTGGTCGTAATAACCAAGGTAAAATTACTGTACGTCACCAAGGTGGCGGACATAAGCGTCAATACCGTATCATCGACTTTAAACGTAACAAAGATGGAATTCCAGGACGCGTTGCTACGATCGAATACGATCCAAACCGCTCTGCGAATATCGCATTAATTAACTACGTTGACGGTGAAAAACGTTACATCCTTGCTCCTAAAAACTTAGAAGTAGGTATGGAAGTTATGTCTGGCGCTGAAGCTGACATTAAAATCGGTAACGCATTACCATTAATCAACATTCCAGTAGGTACTGTTGTTCATAACATCGAGCTTAAGCCTGGTCGTGGCGGACAATTAGTTCGTTCTGCTGGTACATCTGCTCAAGTACTTGGTAAAGAAGGAAAATACGTACTTGTACGTTTAACTTCTGGTGAAGTGCGTTTAGTATTATCTGCTTGTCGCGCTACAGTTGGTCAAGTAGGTAACGAACAACATGAACTTATCAAAATCGGTAAAGCAGGTCGCTCTCGCTGGTTAGGTAAGCGCCCAACAGTTCGTGGTTCTGTAATGAACCCAGTTGATCACCCACACGGTGGTGGTGAAGGACGCTCTCCAATCGGACGTAAGTCTCCAATGTCTCCATGGGGTAAACCAACTCTTGGATTCAAGACTCGTAAGAAAAATAAAGCGTCTGATAAATTTATCGTTCGTCGTCGTAAAAAATAATGGGATTGTAGTACGGTTCATTTCTAGAACCGTACGCCAATCACGAAGGGAGGCACCACAATGGCTCGTAGCTTAAAAAAAGGACCATTTGTTGATGAGCACTTAATGAACAAAATGGAAAAATTAGTTGCATCTGAGCAAAAACAAGTTGTTAAAACTTGGTCTCGTCGTTCAACAATCTTCCCTCAGTTCATCGGTCATACAATTGCTGTATATGATGGTCGTAAACACGTACCTGTGTACATCACTGAGGATATGGTTGGCCATAAGTTAGGTGAATTCGCACCAACTCGTACGTACAAAGGTCACCTTGCTGACGATAAGAAAACTAGAAGATAATGAGAGGAGGCACTTCAATGCAAGCTAAAGCAGTAGCGAGAACAGTTCGTATTGCTCCTCGTAAAGTTCGTTTAGTTGTAGACTTAATCCGAGGTAAGCAAGTGGGTGAAGCGATTGCTATCCTTAACCACACACCAAAAACTGCTTCTCCAGTTGTAGAGAAAGTTTTAAAATCTGCAATCGCAAATGCAGAGCACAATTACGAAATGGACATTAACAACCTAGTTGTTGAAACAGTTTTCGTTGACGAAGGTCCTACGTTAAAACGTTTCCGTCCACGTGCAATGGGTCGTGCAAGCCAAATTAACAAACGCACAAGCCACATTACAGTTGTGGTATCAGAAAAGAAGGAGGGATAATCGATGGGTCAGAAGGTTAATCCAATTGGTCTTCGTGTCGGTGTTATCCGTGACTGGGAATCTCGTTGGTTCGCTGAAAAAGATTACGCTACATTATTACATGAAGACATCAAAATCCGTGAGTACATTACTGTACGCTTAAAAGATTCTGCTGTTGCTAAAGTAGAAATCGAACGTGCAGCAAATCGTGTAAATGTTACAATTCACACTGCAAAACCTGGTATGGTAATTGGTAAAGGTGGTACAGAAGTTGAAGCGCTTCGTAAAGCACTTAACCAATTAACAGGCAAGCGTGTACACATCAACATCTTAGAAGTTAAGAGAGCTGATCTTAACGCTAAATTAGTAGGCGAAAACATCGCTCGTCAATTAGAAAACCGTGTATCTTTCCGTCGTGCACAGAAGCAAGTAATTCAACGTGCTATGCGTGCAGGAGCTAAAGGTATTAAAACACAGGTTTCTGGTCGTCTTGGCGGAGCTGATATCGCTCGTGCAGAATCTTACAGTGAAGGAACTGTTCCACTTCATACACTTCGCGCTGATATTGACTATGCAGCAGTTGAAGCTGATACAACATACGGTAAATTAGGCGTAAAAGTATGGATCTACCGTGGAGAAGTCCTTCCTACAAAAAAGAAAGCTTCTGAGGAAGGAGGAAAATAATATGTTAATGCCTAAACGCGTAAAATATCGTAGAGAGCATCGTGGTAAAATGCGTGGTCGTGCAAAAGGTGGAGCTGAAATTGCTTTCGGTGAATTCGGTTTACAAGCACAAGCTGCTTCATGGATTACAAACCGTCAAATCGAAGCTGCTCGTCGTGCAATGACTCGTTACATGAAACGTGGCGGTAAAGTATGGATTAAAATTTTCCCTTCTAAGCCTTACACTGCAAAACCTCTAGAAGTACGTATGGGTTCCGGTAAAGGGGCACCAGAAGGCTGGGTAGCAGTAGTAAAACCTGGGAAAATTATGTTCGAAATCGCGGGTGTATCTGAAGAGGTAGCACGCGAAGCCTTACGTCTTGCAGCTCACAAATTACCAGTGAAATGTAAATTCGTAAAACGTGAAGAAAATGGTGGTGAATCTAATGAAAACTAATGATATTCGTGAATTAACCACTGCCGAAATCGAAACAAAAGTTAAAGCTTTAAAGGAAGAGTTGTTTAATCTTCGCTTCCAACTTGCTACAGGACAATTAGAGAATCCAACTCGCATCCGTGAAGTGCGTAAAGCGATTGCTCGTATGAAAACTGTAGTTCGTGAAAGAGAGATCGGAATTAATCGATAAATTGAGGGGAGGTTTGCATAGTGAGCGAACGTAACCAACGCAAAGTTTATACTGGTCGTGTAGTGTCTGACAAAATGGACAAAACGATTACAGTTTTAGTTGAAACTTACAAAACTCATTCCTTGTACGGAAAACGTGTTAAGTATTCTAAAAAGTACAAAGCCCATGATGAGCAAAACCAAGCAAAAATTGGCGATATCGTAAAAATCATGGAAACTCGCCCGCTTTCTGCTACTAAGCGTTTCCGTTTAGTTGAAATCGTTGAAGAAGCGGTTATTATCTAAATAGACGAATCGGAATTTTTAGTCCGAAGGGAGGTTTCATAACATGATCCAACAAGAATCTCGTTTGAAAGTTGCTGACAATTCTGGTGCACGTGAACTTTTAACAATTAAAGTATTAGGCGGCTCTGGTCGTAAATATGCTAACATTGGTGATATTATCGTTGCTACGGTAAAACAAGCAACACCAGGTGGCGTTGTTAAAAAAGGTGACGTTGTTAAGGCAGTAGTGGTACGTACGAAGAGCGGAGCTCGTCGTACGGACGGTTCTTACATTAAATTTGATGAAAACGCAGCGGTTATCATCAAAGACGATAAGAGCCCACGTGGTACTCGTATCTTTGGACCAGTAGCTCGTGAATTACGTGATAGCAACTTCATGAAGATCGTTTCTTTAGCTCCAGAAGTTCTATAATTTAAGGTATTGCCTTGCTAAGGAGGTGCAGAATTAAGATGCATGTAAAAAAAGGTGATAAAGTACAGGTAATCACTGGTAAAGACAAAGGAAAACAAGGTGTTATCCTTGTGGCTTTCCCAAAGCAAAACCGTGTTATCGTTGAGGGTGTTAACATCGTTAAGAAACACTCTAAGCCATCTCAATTAAATCCACAAGGTGGAATTATTACGAAAGAAGCACCTATTCACGTTTCTAATGTTATGGTATTAGATCCGAAAACAGGCGAACCTACTCGTGTAGGCTTCAAAGTAGAAGATGGTAAAAAAGTTCGTATTGCAAAAAAATCTGGTGAATTATTAGATAAATAATTTTCTTAAGAAAGGAGGTCACTTCATTGAATCGCCTTAAAGAGAAGTTCCAAAAGGAAGTTACTCCTGCTCTAGTGAGCAAGTTTAACTATAAATCTGTAATGCAAGTACCGAAGATCGAAAAGATCGTTATCAACACTGGTGTTGGTGATGCGGTAGCAAACTCTAAAGCATTAGACAATGCTGTAGAGGAATTAACTCAAATCACAGGTCAAAAACCTGTTATCACTCGCGCGAAGAAATCTATCGCAGGTTTCCGTCTTCGTGAAGGTATGCCTATCGGTGCGAAAGTTACTTTACGCGGTGAGCAAATGTATGAGTTCTTCGACAAATTAGTAGCTGTTTCTTTACCACGTGTACGTGATTTCCGTGGTGTATCTAAGAAATCTTTTGATGGTCGTGGTAACTATACGTTAGGTGTTAAAGAGCAACTTATTTTCCCTGAGATTGATTATGATAAAGTAAGCAAAGTCCGCGGTATGGACATCGTAATCGTTACTACAGCGAAAACTGATGAAGAAGCTCGTGAACTTTTAACACAATTCGGTATGCCATTCCAAAAATAATGGAAGCCAACGCTAAGTAGAGGAGGCGAAAACGTGGCTAAAAAATCTATGATTGCGAAACAAAAGCGTACTCCTAAGTTTAAAGTACAAGAGTATACACGTTGCGAACGCTGCGGTCGTCCGCATTCTGTATACCGCAAATTTAAACTTTGCCGTATTTGTTTCCGTGAACTTGCATATAAAGGTCAAATTCCTGGTGTTAAAAAAGCTAGTTGGTAAAACCCACAAATGGGAAGGAGGTAAAACACATGGTGATGACAGATCCAATTGCAGATATGCTTACTCGCATCCGTAATGCGAACATGGTACGTCATGAGAAATTAGAGGTTCCTGCTTCTAAAATCAAAAAAGAGATTGCTGAACTTTTAAAACGTGAAGGTTTCATTCGTGATGTAGAATACATCGAGGATAACAAACAAGGTATCCTTCGTATTTTCCTGAAATATGGTGCAAACAATGAACGTGTAATCACTGGATTAAAACGTATCAGTAAACCGGGCTTACGCGTTTACGCTAAAGCTGACGAAGTACCACGTGTACTTAACGGATTAGGTATCGCTCTTGTTTCTACATCTAAGGGAGTAATGACAGACAAAGATGCTCGTCAATTACAAACTGGTGGAGAAGTAGTAGCATACGTTTGGTAATATATATTTAAAACGAACGGAGGTGTGACCACATGTCTCGTATTGGTAAAAAGATTCTTGAAATCCCTGCAGGTGTTACTATCACAGTTGCAGAAGACAATACTGTAACAGTAAAAGGCCCTAAAGGTGAATTAACTCGTACTTTCAATGCTGATATGTCTATCAAAATTGAAGAAAATACACTAACAGTTGAGCGTCCATCTGAACAGAAGGAACACCGTGCATTACACGGTACAACTCGTGCTTTAATCGGAAACATGGTTGAAGGTGTAACTACAGGTTTCGCACGCGGACTTGAATTAGTCGGTGTTGGTTACCGTGCTCAAAAACAAGGTGATAAACTTGTATTAAGCGTAGGTTATTCTCATCCAGTAGAAATGACTCCGGAAGCAGGACTTGAAGTTGAAGTACCTGCACCAACTAAAATCGTAATTAAAGGTATCGACAAGCAACGTGTTGGCGAATTTGCTGCTAACATCCGTGCTGTACGTGCTCCAGAGCCATATAAAGGCAAAGGTATTCGTTACGAAGGCGAAGTTGTTCGTCGTAAAGAAGGTAAAACTGCTAAGTAAACCCGTTAGGTGAGAGAAAGGAGTGACAAGAATGATCACTAAAGCTGATAAAAATGCGACTCGTAAGAAAAGACATGCACGCGTACGTGCTAAACTTACTGGTACTGCAGAACGTCCACGTTTAAATGTGTTCCGTTCTAATCAACATATTTACGCTCAAGTTATTGATGATGTAAATGGTGTAACATTAGTAAGTGCATCTACTCTTGATAAAGACCTTGCTCTTAACGGTACTAGCAATATTGAAGCTGCTACGAAAGTTGGAGAATCAGTTGCTAAGCGTGCTGTAGAGAAAGGCGTTAAAGAAGTAGTATTTGATCGCGGTGGTTACTTATACCATGGCCGTGTTAAAGCTCTAGCTGAAGCTGCTCGTGAGGCTGGATTACAATTTTAATGGTCAAAGGAGGGAAAATTGATGCATCGCATTGACCCAAGTAAATTAGAACTTGAAGAACGTGTAGTTACGATAAATCGTGTCGCGAAAGTTGTTAAGGGTGGTCGTCGTTTCCGCTTTGCTGCACTAGTTGTAGTTGGCGATAAAAACGGTCATGTTGGATTCGGTACGGGTAAAGCACAAGAGGTACCAGACGCAATTCGCAAAGCTATCGAAGACGCTAAGAAAAACTTAATCACAGTACCATTAGTTGGTACAACAATTCCACACACAATCAACGGTCATTTTGGAGCTGGTGAAGTATTCTTAAAACCTGCTGCTGAAGGTACTGGAGTTATTGCTGGTGGACCAGTTCGTGCGGTTCTTGAATTAGCTGGTGTACAAGATATTCTTTCGAAATCTCTTGGTTCTAACACACCAATTAACATGATTCGCGCTACTGTGAACGGATTAAGCGAACTTAAGCGTGCTGAAGATGTTGCAAAATTACGCGGTAAATCTGTAGAAGAGCTACTAGGTTAAGAAGGAGGGAAAACAAATGGCGAAAAAGTTAGAAATTACCCTCACTCGTAGTGTAATTGGTCGTCCACAAGATCAACGTGCGACGGTAGAAGCTTTAGGTCTTAAAAAGTTGAATTCAACTGTAGTTAAGGAAGAAACTCCTGCTATTCTTGGTATGATCAACAAAGTTTCTCACCTTGTAACTGTAAAAGAAGCTTAAGGATAACTCATTAATATAAGGAGGTGCCTGGGAATGAAACTTCATGAATTAAAACCTGCAGAAGGTTCTCGTAAAGTACGTAACCGTGTCGGTCGTGGTATCGGTTCTGGTAACGGTAAAACTGCTGGTAAAGGTCATAAAGGACAAAACGCACGTTCTGGTGGCGGTGTTCGTCTTGGCTTTGAAGGTGGTCAAACTCCACTATTCCGTCGTTTACCAAAACGCGGCTTCACAAACATTAACCGTAAAGAGTTTGCTATCGTAAACTTAGCAACGTTAAATCGTTTTGAAGATGGTACAGAAGTAACACCTGAATTATTGCTGGAAACTGGCGTTATCAGCAAATTAAACGACGGTGTTAAAGTTCTTGCACGCGGAGCTGTAGAGAAAAAATTAACTGTTAAAGCGCACAAGTTCTCTTCAAGTGCTAAAGAAGCAATTGAAGCAGCTGGTGGAACAGTTGAGGTGATCTAATGTTTCGTACAATCTCCAACTTTATGCGCGTTGCTGAGATAAGACGTAAAATATTATTCACTTTAGCGATGTTAATCGTATTCAGGATTGGCACGTTTATCCCAGTGCCATTCACAAATGGAGATGTACTGAAAGCACAAGATCAGTTAAATGCATTAGGAATCCTAAATACATTTGGCGGTGGCGCTTTGAAAAACTTCTCCATCTTCGCGATGGGAATCATGCCGTATATTACAGCATCCATCATCGTGCAATTATTGCAGATGGATGTTGTTCCTAAATTTTCGGAATGGTCGAAGCAAGGCGAAATGGGCCGTCGTAAATTAACACAATTCACGCGTTACTTTACGATTGTTCTTGCGTTTATTCAGGCGTTTGGTATGTCAATCGGTTTTAACGGTATGGCAGGTGGCCAGTTAATTTTGAATCCAGGTTGGAGCACTTATTTATACATTGCAACGGTACTGACTGCTGGTACTGCATTTTTAATGTGGTTAGGTGAACAGATTACCGCTAAAGGTGTAGGAAATGGTATTTCCATTATTATCTTTGGTGGTATTGCCGCGGCGATCCCAAATGTATTACATCAAGTATACTTACAACAGTTTCAAAATGTCGGAGATCAACTGTTCATGAGTATCGTTAAAGTCGTATTGGTTTTACTAGCTGTGCTAGCGGTTGTTGTGGGTGTTATTTTCATCCAACAAGCTGTTAGAAAGATCCCAATTCAATATGCGAAGCGTGTAACAGGAGGAAATGGTAGTTATACTGGAGCACAAAACACACATTTACCGCTTAAGGTAAATAGTGCGGGTGTTATTCCAGTAATTTTTGCTGTTTCATTCTTAATTACACCTCCAACTATTGCACAGTTCTTCCCGAATCATGATATATCGAAGTGGATTATTGCAAACTTTAACTATTCTCACCCTGTGGGAATGATTATATATGTAGCGCTCATTGTAGCTTTCGCATATTTCTATGCATTTGTTCAGGTTAATCCAGAGCAAATGGCAGAGAATCTAAACAAACAAGGTGGATATGTTCCTGGTATTCGTCCGGGTAAGAATACAGAACAATATCTAACAAAAATCTTGTATCGTTTGACCTTTGTAGGATCTATTTTCCTAGCAGCGATTGCAATTCTTCCAGTCATATTTACCAAGCTGGGGAACCTTCCTCCATCTGCACAGATTGGTGGAACGAGTATGTTAATCGTTGTCGGCGTTGCTTTAGAAACAATGAAGCAGCTAGAAAGCCAACTGGTAAAACGCCATTACAAAGGGTTTATCAAGCAGTGAGTAAGTGGGAAGAAGTGTCTTCCCTACATGCTCATTATGAGGGGGAACAAAGATGAACTTAATTTTAATGGGGCTTCCTGGTGCCGGTAAAGGTACACAAGCCGAGCAGATTGTTGCCAAGTATAACATCCCTCACATCTCAACAGGTGATATGTTCCGTGCAGCTATGAAGGCTGAAACTGAACTGGGTTTACAAGCTAAGTCCTTTATTGATAAAGGTGCGCTTGTTCCAGATGAAGTTACAATCGGAATCGTTCGTGAACGTCTAAGTCAAGAAGACTGCGTTAAAGGCTTCTTACTAGATGGTTTCCCACGAACAGTTGCACAGGCATCTGCGCTTGAAGAGATTATGAAAGATCTTGGCAAAAAAATCGACTATGTTTTAAACATTAATGTGGATTCAGGATTGCTATTAAAACGTCTTACAGGCCGTCGCATTTGTAAAGAGTGCGGTGCGACTTACCATTTAGAATTTAATCCGCCAGCAAAAGCTGACGTGTGCGATAAATGTGGTGGCGAATTATATCAACGCTCTGATGACAATGAAGAGACTGTAGCAAATCGTTTAGAAGTAAATATTAAGCAAACAAAACCTTTGCTTGATTTCTACGAGGAGCTTGGTTACTTACAAAGCATTAATGGTGAGCAAGATATCAATAAAGTATTTGCTGATATCGATGTTCTCATCGGAGGCTTAGCGTAATGATCATTTGCAAAACTCCTCGCGAGATAGAAATCATGCGAGAAGCTGGCAAGATCGTTGCTTTAACTCATCAAGAGTTGAAAAAGCATATTGCTCCAGGAATTACAACGAAAGAGCTCGATCAAATAGCGGAAAAGACGATTCGAAAATATGGTGCTACGCCATCTTTTAAAGGATACAACGGATTTCCGGGAAGCATCTGTGCTTCTGTAAATGAAGAGCTTGTACATGGGATTCCAGGAAAGCGCAAGCTCCAAGAAGGCGATATCATCAGTATCGATATTGGTGCGAAATACAATGGGTACCATGGAGATTCTGCATGGACGTATCCAGTAGGAAACATTTCTGAATCTGTTCAAAAGCTACTTGATGTCACAGAAAAATCGTTGTATCTTGGTCTAGAACAAGTAAAACCAGGCGAGAGATTATCAAATATCTCACATGCGGTTCAAACGTATGCTGAAGATAATGGGTTCTCGATCGTTAGGGAGTATGTTGGTCACGGAATCGGGCAAGACTTACATGAAGACCCACAAATCCCGCACTATGGTCCACCAAATAAAGGTCCTAGATTAAAGCCGGGAATGGTCATCTGTGTTGAGCCGATGGTGAACCAAGGAAGACGATATGTAAAAACACTATCTGATGACTGGACAGTGGTAACGGTAGATGGTAAATGGTGTGCCCACTTCGAGCACACGATTGCTCTTACAGAAGCAGGATACGAAATCCTTACCACTTTATAAGTAGCTGGCTCTCCGGGATTTCAGAACAGTGTAAAATGTTACTGATTTGAAGAAGGGAGAACTATTGAATGGCTAAAGATGATGTAATTGAAGTCGAAGGTACCGTTCTTGAAACGTTGCCAAATGCTATGTTCAAAGTAGAATTAGAGAATGGGCATGTCGTATTGGCTCACGTTTCTGGTAAAATCCGTATGAACTTCATTCGTATTTTACCAGGAGACAAAGTTACGGTAGAATTATCTCCGTACGATTTAAATCGTGGTCGTATTACGTACCGTTTTAAATAATATAGCACTCCGTAATCTTTAAGGAGGTTCGAGACATGAAAGTAAGACCGTCAGTTAAACCAATCTGCGAAAAATGTAAAGTTATTCGTAGACGTGGAAAAGTAATGGTTATTTGTGAAAACCCTAAACATAAACAAAAACAAGGTTAATCAGAAGGAGGTGCATTCGTAATGGCACGTATCGCAGGTGTAGATATTCCTCGTGACAAACGCGTTGTTATTTCTTTAACTTACGTATTCGGCATTGGTCGTACTACTGCTGAAAAAATTCTTGCTGAAGCTGGTGTTTCTGAAGAAACACGAGTTCGTGATTTAACGGAAGACGAATTAGGACGTATCCGTGATATCATCGATCGTATTAAAGTTGAGGGAGACCTTCGTCGTGAAGTATCTCTTAACATTAAACGTCTAATGGAGATCGGTTCTTACCGTGGTCTTCGTCACCGTCGTGGTTTACCAGTTCGTGGTCAAAACTCTAAAAACAATGCTCGTACGCGTAAAGGTCCACGTCGTACAGTAGCAAATAAAAAGAAATAATAAGTAAAGGAGGTTGAACTAACAATGGCACGTAAAACAAACACTCGTAAAAAACGTGTGAAAAAGAATATTGAAGCTGGTGTAGCTCATATTCGTTCTACTTTCAACAACACAATCGTAACACTTACAGATACTCACGGTAACGCGCTTTCTTGGTCTAGTGCTGGTGCACTTGGTTTCCGTGGATCTCGTAAATCTACTCCATTCGCTGCGCAAATGGCTGCTGAAACTGCTGCTAAAGCTGCAATGGAGCACGGTTTAAAAACTTTAGAGGTTACTGTAAAAGGTCCTGGTGCTGGTCGTGAAGCTGCAATTCGTGCTCTTCAAGCTGCAGGTCTAGAAGTAACAGCAATTAGAGATGTTACTCCAGTTCCTCATAATGGATGTCGTCCACCAAAACGTCGTCGTGTGTAATTTTTCTGTATAGAATTTTCCCTTTTGTCTATAATGGATATGATGCATTATCGAGAAATTTCGTACAGAAACATCGCTTGTTGTGCACAATCGGGAACTGCCTAAGGGGGACTTTCGGTTAAACAGAGGTTTTTCCTTTGTTTAGCCGGGGTTTCGACGTTTTGAAGGAGGGTTTAGTTAATGATTGAGATTGAAAAACCGAAAATCGAAACGGTTGAACTTAACGAAGATGCTAAGTATGGTAAATTCGTGATTGAACCGCTTGAGCGTGGATATGGTACTACTTTGGTTAACTCCTTAATTAGTATTATTTTATCCTCACTCCGTTTTTCCGCTGTTATTTACTTCATAATCTACTGAGTATTTCTTTTTTTTTATAATGTAGAGGGCGTAGTAGAGGACGTTACAACGATCATCTTAAACTTGAAAAAGTTAGCTCTTAAAATCTACTCTGAAGAAGAGAAGACGTTGGAAATCGATGTACAGGGCGAAGGTATTGTCACAGCTGGTGATATTACTCACGATAGTGATGTTGAAATCTTAAATCCAGATTTATACATTGCGACGTTAGCAAAAGATGCGCATTTCCGCGTGCGTTTAACTGCAAAGCGTGGCCGTGGGTATACGCCAGCTGATGCAAATAAAAGCGAAGATCAACCAATAGGAGTTATTCCTATTGATTCTATTTATACTCCAGTATCACGTGTTACTTACCAAGTGGAAAAGACACGTGTCGGACAAGTGGCAAATTATGATAAGCTTACGCTTGATGTATGGACGGATGGAAGCATCGGGCCAAAAGAAGCTATCTCTTTGGGTGCCAAAATCTTAACTGAGCATTTAAACATCTTCGTTGGTTTAACTGATGAAGCACAAAATGCTGAGATTATGGTCGAGAAGGAAGAAGATCAAAAAGAAAAAGTTCTAGAGATGACTATTGAAGAACTTGATCTTTCTGTTCGTTCTTATAATTGCTTAAAACGTGCAGGAATTAATACTGTACAAGAGCTTGCGAACAAAACAGAAGAAGATATGATGAAAGTTCGTAACTTAGGACGTAAATCTTTAGAAGAAGTTAAACATAAGCTTGAGGAATTAGGCTTAGGTTTACGCAAAGACGACTGAGGATTTAAATTCATCAACAAAGGAGGGAACTACGAATGGCATACAGAAAATTAGGCCGTACAAGTGCGCAACGTAAAGCTATGTTACGTGACTTAGCTACTGATTTAATTATCAACGAGCGCATTCAAACGACAGAAACTCGTGCAAAAGAACTTCGTTCTGTAGTGGAAAAAATGATCACTTTAGGTAAACGCGGAGATCTTCATGCTCGTCGTCAAGCAGCATCTTTCATCCGCAATGAAGTTGCTAACGCTGAGACTGGTCAAGATGCACTTCAAAAATTATTCGCTGATGTAGCTCCACGCTATGCTGAGCGTCAAGGCGGATACACTCGTATTGCAAAAATTGGTCCACGTCGCGGAGACGCAGCACCAATGGTAATTATCGAGTTAGTATAATGATAATTAAAAGGGCAGGACAGTTCTTTTCAAGTAACTGGTCATGGCCCTTTTTTTTAATATAAGAAAATAGGCTAACTTGGCGAAGTAACGAAAGAGGGTGCCTTGTATTGAAAAAAGAGAAGCTTCGCACACGAAATATATCATTTCAATATCCCGGGGCAACTTCTTATGCGTTAAAAGATGTATCATTCTCTTTATATGAGGGAGAGTGGATATCTGTTATTGGACAAAATGGTTCAGGAAAGTCTACCCTTGCAAAATTATTAAATGGTTTATTTCTACCAGAATCAGGTACGATTACTGTGAACGATACAATGATTCTATCTGAGGAAACGGTATGGGATATTCGAAAGCAAATTGGTATGGTATTTCAAAATCCAGATAATCAATTTGTAGGTACAACAGTACAAGACGACGTTGTATTTGGGCTTGAGAATATTGGAATGCCCCGGGAACAGATGGTAGAACGGCTGAATCAAGCGTTGCAGCTTGTTCGGATGGAGGAGTTTTTAAATGAAGAACCGCATTCATTATCTGGTGGACAAAAGCAACGTGTTGCGATAGCAGGTGTTTTAGCTCTCCAACCATCTATTTTAATATTGGATGAGGCAACATCAATGTTAGATCCACAGGGGAGACGTGAAGTAGTTGAAACGGTTAGACAGCTTGTTGGTAAGAAAGGGATTACTGTCTTATCAATTACGCATGATCTAGAAGAAGCTGCGCAGTCAGATCGCATCATTATTTTGAATAAGGGAGAAATATTAGAGGAAGGGACACCACAGCAAATTTTTAAGTCCTCTCATATGCTCAGAGAAATTGGTTTAGATGTACCTTTTTCAGTGAAAATAGCAGAATTATTAAAAAGAAATGAAATTCCGCTGCAAAATACGCATCTTACAATGGAAAGCTTGGTGAACGAACTTTGGAGATTACATTCCAAAAGGTAGAGCATCGTTATCAATATAAGACTCCATTTGAAAGACGCGCGCTTTATGATGTAGACGTGTCGTTTCCAAGTGGGGGCTATTATGCCATTATCGGTCATACTGGTTCCGGCAAATCGACGATGATTCAACATTTAAATGGCTTATTGCAGCCAACACATGGTACAGTCCAAATTGGAGAACATTTAATTTCCGCACAAAAGAAAGCGAAGAAGTTAAAGCCACTGCGAAAAAAGGTAGGGGTTGTCTTTCAATTTCCAGAGCATCAACTATTTGAAGAAACAGTTGAGAAGGATATTTGTTTTGGACCCTCAAATTTCGGTGTACCTGAAGACAAGGCAAAGCAAAAGGCGAGAGATGCAATCGAGCTTGTTGGATTGGATCCAGAATTATTATCACGTTCTCCGTTCGAGTTAAGCGGTGGACAAATGAGACGTGTTGCAATAGCAGGCGTACTTGCGATGGAACCGGAAGTGCTTGTATTAGATGAACCCACAGCAGGACTTGATCCAAAGGGGCACCATGAGCTTATGGAGATGTTTTATAAGCTTCATAAGGAGCAGGGGCTTACAGTAATCCTTGTTACCCATAATATGGAGGATGCTGCTAAATATGCGGATCAAATTGTGGTTATGCATAAAGGAACGGTCCTTTTGCAAGGAACAGCAGAGGAAGTATTTTCACATGCGGATGAGCTAGAACAAATCGGTGTGGATCTTCCAATGTCTTTAAAGTATAAACGTGCAATTGAAGAGAAGTTTGGTATTTCGATTCCAAAGGCTACCTTATCTTTAGAGGACCTTACTCATGAAGTTGTACAGGTGTTACGAAAAGGTGGTCATGAATCATGCAGCAGTTGATTATTGGGAGATATATTCCAGGTCAGTCACTCATTCATCAACTTGATCCTCGTACGAAGCTGTTGATTGTCTTTTTATATGTATTTGTTGTCTTTTTAGCAAATAATGCGATTTCATATGGATTTTTATTTTTATATGCACTCATTGCTTTATTTTTTGCAAAAGTGCCGATTCGTTATGTACTTTCGGGCTTAAAACCAATTTTATGGATTTTCCTTTTTACATTTTTCCTGCATATTTTTACGAATAAAGAAGGGGATGTACTGTTCCAGCTTGGTTGGTTTTCGATACATGAAAAAGGATTAGAGCAAGGGATATATATTTCAATACGCTTCTTTGTCATTATTTTAATGACAACATTATTAACGTTAACGACAACACCAATCGAGATTACGGATGGTATGGAAACGTTATTAAAACCATTAAAGCGTTTAAAAGTTCCTGTTCACGAAATCGCATTAATGATGTCTATTTCTCTTCGTTTTATTCCAACATTAATGGATGAGACAAGTAAAATTATGAAAGCACAAGCATCCCGTGGTATTGATTTTGCTGGTGGACCGATAAAGGATCGGCTGAAAGCAGTTATTTCTTTACTTGTCCCTCTGTTTATTAGTGCTTTTAAGCGTGCTGAGGACTTAGCAATTGCAATGGAAGCACGAGGTTATCAAAGCGGTGAAGGACGTACTAAATTTAGGCAGCTACGCTGGAAAACAAGCGATACGTTAACAATAGTGAGTTTACTTTGTTTAGCGTGTATTCTAGCATGGGTGCGATCGTAATGGAGAATAGAGAGATGGAAAGAATAAAATGTACAGTTGCATATGATGGTATCAATTTTTGTGGGTATCAAATTCAACCACAGCATCGTACTGTTCAGCAAGAAATAGAAAAGGCTCTGCAAAAATTGCATAAAGGAGAGCTTATTCGTGTTCAGGCATCAGGAAGAACGGACTCTACTGTTCATGCAAGAGGACAGGTGATTCATTTTGATACACCGTTGTCTCTTGAAGAATGGCAATGGATGAATGCTTTAAATACAATGTTGCCAGATGATATTGTTGCCTTGCAAGTAGAGAAAAAAACAGAAGATTTCCATGCACGCTACGGTGTGGAGAGAAAAGAGTATCGTTACCGTGTATTATTATCTAAAACAGCTGATGTATTCCGTAGAAATTATGTATATCAGTATCCGTATCCACTAGAGATAGAATCTATAAGAAAAGCAATTCCTTATTTTATAGGGACGCATGATTTCACTTCATTTTGTTCGGCAAAAACTGATAAAAAAGATAAAGTGCGAACAATTTATGAAATAGATTTAATTGAACAAGATGATGAATTAATTTTTCGTTTTGTAGGCAATGGATTTTTATATAATATGGTTAGAATTATTGTCGGTACGCTACTTAGCGTAGGACAAGGAAAGATAGCTCCTGACAGCATTCCAGAGATTTTAGAAAAACAAGATCGTCGTTTTGCTGGGAAGATGGTGCCAGGGCAAGGGCTTTATTTATGGCAGGTAAACTATAACAACTAATCCTGGTGTAACATTTGCTTGACATTAGAATCTCAAAAGGATATCATAACATATGGTATTGTTTCTAAAACCACGATTAGCCCCGGAAGGAAATCGTGTTTAAGATAAACAATAGATTTTTTCTATGGAAAAGATAACGAGGAGGGAAACAAATGCGTACGACTTTTATGGCAAAAGCTAACGAAGTTGAGCGTAAATGGTACGTGGTTGACGCTGAAGATAAAACTTTAGGTCGCCTTGCTAGTGAAGTAGCATCCATTTTACGTGGTAAAAACAAACCAACATTTACACCACACGTTGACACGGGTGATCATGTAATTATTATTAACGCTGAGAAAATTCATTTAACAGGTAATAAATTAAACGATAAAATTTACTACCGTCACACTAACCACCCAGGTGGTCTTAAACAAAGAACAGCTCTAGAAATGCGTACAAACTACCCTGTACAAATGTTAGAGCTTGCAATTAAAGGCATGCTTCCAAAAGGACGTTTAGGACGTCAAATGTCTAAAAAATTAAATGTGTATGCTGGAGCTGAGCATCCACACCAAGCACAAAAACCAGAAGTTTACGAACTTCGCGGATAATTAATTAAAGGAGGGCTTACTTTGGCACAGGTACAATACTATGGTACTGGACGTCGTAAGAGTTCAGTAGCACGCGTACGCCTAGTTCCAGGCGAAGGACGCGTTATCATTAACGGTCGTGATTTTGAAAACTATATCCCATTTGCTGCATTACGTGAAGTAGTGAAACAACCTCTAGTTGCAACAGAAACTTTAGGTAACTACGATGTACTTGTAAACGTAAATGGTGGTGGATACACTGGTCAAGCTGGTGCTATTCGTCACGGTATCTCTCGCGCTTTATTAAAAGCTGACCCAGAATACCGTCTAACATTAAAACGTGCAGGTCTATTAACTCGTGACGCACGTATGAAAGAGCGTAAAAAATACGGTCTTAAAGGCGCACGTCGTGCACCTCAGTTCTCAAAACGTTAATTTTTGCGAACTTCAAACCCCAGCCACTCGGCTGGGGTTTTTTATTATGTCTTAATCAATGGAACTATATAAATTAAACCTTTCATCATCGACCGTGAGTTCACAGGATAAACCTATTTTGATTTTTCACTATATAAGTTGCTGCTACGAAGAATAAAAGGCAACCTGCATCTATCTGTATATTCCTTTTGTTTTCACACGGCATGGGACAGAAAAAAGGGTCTGACCGTTTCTTGCATGGCCGGATGCTCTCTCCCATCTAAAAAGAAAGGTTTTGCACCGTTTTTTTAAATTTTTTGTATTATAGCTTGGAATATTTTAGTGCTACCTTCTTACGTATGCTTCGTCTTTAGAAGTTTAGACTAATACGTATTAGGGAGGTTTATAAGTACTATGAATGTCATTGTCACCTTACAAGAAAAACAAAAAGAAAAGCAATTGAAGTATGAACGGAAGATGCTCCGTGAATTGTCATTAAAAACATTGCGTTCAAATATCCGTGATGCTTTTGATATGAAGGAATTGCATCGTCAGTACGAAGATTATTGTATTGAACTAGGAATTGAATCGTACTTACTAGGAGCAAGATATAGTAAATTTGGCTATTATGGCGAATCTTTTTTCGATGTGAAATATAGAGCTTTAGAAGAAGAGCAACAATTAACGGAAATGTTATTTCATTTTTTAACGAGTATGACCGCGCGAGAGATAGGATCAAAAGATGAGGAACAACTTTATGAATCATGCCAGCAATTTATTAGCGTATGGTGGCGCGAAGGATACGAAAAAGGTGAAAGAAGATATCGTTTAAAGCTGCATTAAGAGAAGCATAAACTTTCCTCTTGTCCCATATAAGTAATTAGAGGGACTAGCTGGAGGAGGAAAGGTATGAAGAGAATTCGAATTATCTCTTTTGTGCTGGCTGCTATTGTATTGTTTTTCCTGGTAAAACAAGAATTTCAAATTACAAAATCGTGGCGAGCTTGGAATTTACCCTTATCTGGGAAAGTAATTGTGCTAGATGCTGGACATGGGGGACCAGATGGAGGGGCGGTTGGTGGGGAAGATATTGTAGAAAAAAACATTACACTGGAAATTACCAAAATGGTACAAGATTATTTACAAGAACAAGGTGCTTTAGTTATTTTAACGCGAGAGGGAGATTATGATTTAGCTGATAAAGACACAAAGTCATATAGCAGGCGCAAAGCAGAGGATCTCAAAAAACGTGTAGAGATCATTAATAAGCCTGATGTAGATTTTTTTGTGAGCATTCACTTAAATGCTTTGCCTAGCAGTAGCTCGAAGGGAGCACAAACGTTTTATTATCGCTCTTTAATTGAGAATGAACGTGCAGCAAAGTATATACAAGCTGAATTGCGAACGAGTCTAGAAAACACAAATCGTTCAGCTAAAACAATCTCTCATGTCTATTTACTTAAGTATGCAAAAACACCAGGTGCTTTAGTTGAAGCCGGCTTTTTATCGAATGTAAATGAACGATATATGTTAAATTCAGAGAAGTATCAGCAAAAGGTTGCAGCTGCGATATACCGGGGGATACTACGTTATTTTACGGAAAAAGGAAATCCTCCTGAGTAAGGAGGATTTTTTTGAGGGCCTCTCGTTAACGAAGTTTTTGGAAAATATGTTATACTGGAAATGTAAACGCATTTATTTTGAAAATAAAAATGAACAAACCCAATTCATTTAACATTACTTTATTTTTCATACAGGGGGCTGGGGTAATTATGGTAACGAAAGAGCAAGTGGTCGAGGCGCTTGAAGGGATTACTGATCCATTTCTACATAAAACATTAAAAGAAACAAATGCAATTCAAGAGGTAACTGTTAAGCCTGAGAAAGAGCATGTGAGCGTGAAAATTGCGATTGTAAAAACAGGGACTGCTGAACAAATGCAGTTGCAGGCTGCTATTGTTAAACTTGTAAAAGAACTTGGAGCAGCAACAGTTGGTTTACGTTTTGCCGAATTTACGGGGGAAGAACTAGCGCAGTTTGCACCACCGCAAGAAGAGAAGGGAAGTGAATCGCTACTATCCCCGCATTCTAAAACAACATTTTTAGCGGTTGCAAGTGGAAAAGGCGGAGTGGGTAAATCAACGGTTTCGGTTAACCTTGCGATTTCACTAGCTCGTTTAGGGAAAAAAGTCGGTATTATTGATGCAGATATTTATGGTTTTAGTGTGCCAGATATGATGGGCATAGAAAAACGTCCAATTGTAAGAGGGGATAAAATTATTCCAGTGGAGCGATTAGGGGTTAAAGTAATTTCAATGGGCTTCTTTGTTGAGGATAATGCACCAGTTATTTGGAGAGGACCAATGCTTGGTAAAATGCTAAATCACTTTTTCACAGAAGTGGAATGGGGTGATTTAGATTATTTAGTACTAGATTTACCACCAGGTACAGGGGATGTAGCATTAGATGTTCATTCAATGCTCCCATCTTGTAAAGAGATTATTGTAACAACGCCTCATCCAACTGCTGCATTTGTAGCGGCTCGTGCGGGTGCAATGGCACTGCGCACTGAACATAGCATTCTTGGAGTTATTGAAAATATGGCATACTTCGAAAGTAAAGTAACTGGTGAAAAAGAATATGTATTCGGAAAAGGTGGAGGAGATAAATTAGCCACAGAACTACAAACTGATGTGCTAGGCAGAATTCCACTTCAGCAACCGGATTGGAATAAAGAAGACTTTGCGCCATCAGTATACGAAGGTACACATAAAACAGGAATTATCTATCGAACAATAGCTGAACAAGTTATTGATAGAACATCTGTGAAACAGAAATAAAGTGAAACTTTAATTAGTGGAGTTTTTTTAACTCTCGCTGATTATTAACTCTCACCTCAAACTTCATTATTTTCGCTGAAGTTTGAGGTGAGAGCATTACTGCCTGCATATAGCGAGGTAAATAAAAGAAGTAGAAAATTCCCCATCCTAGTATATAGTGCTGGGGAATTTACAATATATAGTCATTTTCTTTATTATTGTCCTTTGTTCCCACCTTGTGAGCCACCACCAGATTCTTTTTTCTCAGAACCTCCACCTTTTTCGGCTTTTTGAACACCTTTGCCAATGATATCAATCATCTTAGCTTGGAAGAGTGGGCTTTCCGTAGTCTCGGTTAATACTTGCTGCAAATATTGGCGATACTCTTTACTTTTCATAGTTTGTAGCATCATTTTTTCTACTTCGGGATTTTTCATAATTTCTATAACGCCTGCTTGGTATTCAGGGTCTTTTAATAGGGTTTTCATTAAGCTTGTTTGTTCCTTCCCCATACTTTTAGCAAACTTCGCTGAAAACTCAGGGTCTTTAAATAATTTTCCCCAAAACTGTTGTCCCTTTTCGGATACCATTGCATCTTCAATTGTTTTCTTTACTACAGTTTCATCTAATATAAGTGCTTGTTTCATTTTTTCATCGGTTAATACATCTTGGATCGCTTTCTTCCCTTGATCAGTTTTTAAAATATCGACAATCATTTTTTTTGTTTGATCGTAATCTAATTCGGATTTCGCTTCTTTTCCTTGTGCACATGCGCCAAGTAGAGTAAACAGAATCGAAGAAACCAAAACGAGCAGCATCCGTTTCATAAGTGGGAGCTCCTTTCAACACAGTTCTCTTTTTTAATATAAATATCTTTAAGGAATTTATACATGTTCATGGCTAGCTTTTTGAAATTGTCATTGATACAATTTAATTAGAAATATATGAATAATGGGGGATGGGTTGTGAATAGTCGAAAGTGGGTACGATTATTTTTTACGACGTTGTTTCTTGGTGGGATTAGCACAATCTTTATCGGCTTTATTTTAGGTTGGGACAAGTACGCTAAATTTTTTCAAAATTTCGACGGAAGAGAGATTTTAGCAGTTTCTTTTTGGTTAATGGGTGTCGGTTTTATTTTTAGTGTTATAAGTCAGATGGGTTTCTTTGCTTATTTAACAGTTCATCGTTTTGGGTTAGGAATGTTTCGTTCGTCTTCTCTTTGGAACGCGGTTCAGCTTTTTTTTATTGCGTTTGTCTTGTTTGACTTCGTTTATTTAAGATCTGTGCTTATTGCAAATGGAGATGTTTCATTAGGCAATAATATTCTTGTGGCTGGGGTTTT
Organism: Bacillus sp. NPDC094106; assembly: GCF_044764345.1. Classification (NCBI taxonomy): domain Bacteria; kingdom Bacillati; phylum Bacillota; class Bacilli; order Caryophanales; family Bacillaceae; genus Bacillus; species Bacillus sp. NPDC094106. The sequence continues at coordinate 56,982 of NZ_JBIWHY010000023.1, forward strand.
ATTTATATTTGGTGCCATTGTAGCTTATATAAAGAGTAAAGAAACAAATAAAAAGGCGTTTGTACCTGCTTTATTTTTTATGGTTGTTGTAACGATTCTCGAATGGGTGCCAGCGCTTCGGGTTAATGATACGGATTGGCTATATTTAATGGTTATACCACTTTTACTGTGCAATGCATATCAGTTACTTATATTACATCGTTTAATAGGACAAAGAAGTAAAGCAGCTAGTTAAGGGGAAAAATAAAAAAGGATGTAACACCTTTTTTATGAGGTGGTACATCCTTTTTGTGTAGAGAAATATTAGATAACATACCGTGAAACTTCATTCAATGGGTTTGGGTTCTTATTGATGATTGCTAATACAGGATAAGTGAGAGTTGAGTGGTTTAATTGATATCTTTACTCTTTGCACTTGTATTAGAGATTAGTTGCGATACGGGTATCTGTTCATAACCATCGCTTTTTAATTTTTGCAGGAGCAATGGTAGAGCTTTGTTTGTTTGAAGTGCGGAATCAGAAGCGTGTAATAGAACGATATCTCCGCCTCGTAAATTGTTAGAAATGGTTGATACAATTTTATTTACACCAGGATTTTTCCAGTCGTTTGAATTATTGCTCCAGTGAACAACGGTGTAACCAAGAGATTCTGCCACCTTGAGCGTTGTTTTATTAAAATCACCACTAGGAGGGCGTAAGAGCTTGACTTGTTTCACACCAAGTTTTGTGAATACATCTTGTGCACGTAAAAGATCCCTTCGCATTTCGTTCGCTTCTAGTGAAGTGTAGGATGTATAATTGTAGCCCATGCTGCCAATTTCATGGCCATCTTTTAGGATGCGTTCGACAATATCAGGATGTCTTTCGGCCCATGCTGCAGAGAGGAAGAATGTTGCGTTCTTAATTTCTCTTTCTTTTAATGTATCAAGGATTGGGATTGCTTTTTTGTCTCCCCAACTAATATCAAACGTTAATGCAACCTGTTTCTTAGCGGTATCGCCTTTATAAATAACTTTTGGTCCAGTAGCAGTGGAGAAAGCAGATTCATGAGAATACGTTTTTAAGAAAAGCAACCATGCTGTAAATAAGGAAAGTACAATTATTAAACTAATGTGCTTAAATCTGCGCTTACTTGTGATAAAAAAGAAAAACATAATATTCCGCCCCTTTGTCCAATCCTTTTCAGTTACTTATATGCATGAAGATTTGAAAAGAGAACTAAAGAATTAATATCGTAAGTAGTGGATATGATAGACAATACGATTGAAATTCTACAAAGATTGCTTTCAACGGTCTTGGATAATAAAGATTAAAATCGATGAGAGTGTTATTTTTATGTAAGTAATTGTTGGGGTGATTATTTGATTGGGATTATGATGACAAAAGAAGAACGGAAAGAAATGCAATGTATATTAAAGAGAGAGCTTGATGAACTTTTATTTGATTTTGAGGATGAACGTATACATAATGTTGTGAAAAAGACGATGGAAGAACGATATAAAATCATTTTTTGTTTGTTTCGAAAAGTAGCGAATGCAGAAGAATGTATTAGTTATGTAAGAAAAAGAATTTTTTATTAAAAAGTGTTGACTATAGTATTTAACGTATGGTAAATTAATAAACGTCGCTGATAGCAACAGAGCAAAACGCGACAAACGAAATAAAAAACTTAGTTGACATTGAAACATTAAAATGTTAACATAAGGAAGTCGCGAATGAGCGACAAACAAGTTCTTTGAAAACTGAACGAAACAAACAACGTGAAACGTCAATTTTTATTTTATGATGCTAGACAAACTAACTTTATTGGAGAGTTTG
>NZ_JBIWHY010000024.1:0-57981 GCF_044764345.1 Bacillus sp. NPDC094106
AAGAAAAGGCAAACCCTTTCCTTCTTACTAAGATATATATTCTATGGTCAATAAGAAACCCCCACTTCAAGCTTTGCTAAGTGGGGGAGGTTCATTAGCATTATTACTTCAAAGCCTGATTATTTTGGCAGTATTATTTCTACCGAACCTTTTAAAAGCGTAGACAAAGGCGATTTTCATTGGCTCGAATCATATAAAAGAGATACAGAAACCAATGAAGTATATTCTGTGCAAAATAATAATTTTGTAACAATTGAACATTTGGTTATACCTTACTACTTTTCTAAGGAAACAGAAATTCCATTCATGATAAAATCTACGAATTTCTCTTCTGTAAAGCTAATTTTGAACTGTTAGAGAGATTCAGCAAAAACTCTTATCCAAAAGGGTATAAAAGATTAGAAAATGAAATCCATGGTACGTTTGTCATGGCATTAGAACTCTGTAACATTGAGGAAACTCTTTCTGTAATATTTACATATGAGAATACACCTATCGAAACACTACTGATAAAGGCAACATTGAGGGAAGATAATATTCCATCAAACTTTGAACATTTGAAACAAGAAATACTGCGGGTTTTAACACCAAAGGGGAAATTGGTTGTTTTAGGAGAGAATGGTGATTGTTTTGCCCATCATACATTAAAAAGAACAAATGGCTTTAATATTCATAATAAGCTAAAGGTTCCTGGGAAAAATAAGACAAGAGTTACAATTCTAAAAAACAATCCAACGACATAAATTCATCATAGATAATACAAAAAACTCGCTTATATAAGCGAGTTTTTCTATTTAAGCATTAACAACTTTTTTTGTTTCTCTTTTTAAGGCTTTTAGCAATACTTTCTGCTCTTTTAGTAATTGCTTAACATTTTCATTTTCTATATTTCTATTTGGTAATCCTACTGTTCTAATTCTCATTTGCTTATCTGCAAACCTACTAACTTTATAATAAATAGTAAAATTTTGCTTCATACCATTCACATGAATAGTACCACTTACACCAATACTATCTCTATCTATCTTTTGATTGATATAAGTAAAGGCACCGACATTAACTTGATGAATATGAATATTTAAGTGTCTTCCACGATACACTTTAATTTCATTTAAAAAATCAATGCTGAAATTTTCAACAAAATCTTTTATCGTATTTACTATCTCCTGCTCATTATCAATATATGTCTGCTTGTCAGCAGAACAAAATTCAATCACACCATTTTTTCGAATCATTGAACCTTTTTTACCCAATAAAGAATTAATTGTACTAAGAATCATTTTAAAACACTCCTTTTTTAAATTAATTGAATACCTAAAATTCCGATTCACTTAATTAAGCGACTTGGTCTGCAAAGTAATCTTTTTTATACCAAGTACCAGATGTTTCTTTTGTTTTTACTTGTACAAAATATTTAGCTTCTTTAAAATATGGTTTTTTAGATACAATGTTTACATATTTCATATCCGAACGATTTTTAGCATTTTCTGCTACAATCTCAGCTTCAGCATAAGAATCACATTCGAAAATTAATTTATTTATTTTTCCTTCTGATTCTCCCCAACCGCCTAAAAATGTATCTGTCATTGTTACATAAAATTTTGCCATAATAAAATCTCTCCCTATTCAATAAATTTTTCAAATACCTGTTTTCTTATAATCCATATATTATAGATGATTCATCCTAAAAATATAAAAAGGTCGAGAAAATAAATTCCTCAACCATTTGCCAACTAATTTCTATGTAAATGCCATTCATACCCCATTGCTTCATACAAAGGAGTCCAATGTTCTTCATTCATATCATAGCCAACATTATCAACACCTATTACAATGCCTAATGACTCTGATTCATAGACATTAATCCCCAAGTCTCTCATAATTTCAATGTTGTTTCGTACCCAATCTTCTTCAGCAGAGGAAGACATCATATACATCGTTGGATATGCTACAATTTCTGAACTAAATTTATGCCCATCTTCTGTTAACGCTTCAACATTATTACCCTTAGCATTTTCATGAGTAAAAATAATTTCAACAGCAGAAGTAGGAATCGCATTCCAGTAGTTTACCATCTTTTCCACAGCATTTTGTAATTGTACGTTTTTCATAATAAAACCTCTCCCTATTGAATAATTTTATTAAATACCTGTTTTATAATAATCTACTTATTATAGTAACTCTTCAACTAAACTATAAACATAAATAATAAAACCCTTGTTCTGTCGGTAAACAATACTTTACGAATATGTATTATATCAACTATAATAGAATATATAAAAATTAATGAGGTGATTAATGTGAAGAAAATGACAATCAAAATAGAAGGTGGACACTGGAAATCTAAAGTTGAAAATATCCATGAGCATTTAAACGAAATAAAACGAGGAAACGGAAAACACCAAGTAAAAAAAGGTAAAGGTTCTTATTCCCGTAAAAACAAACACAAGGAGCGTTACGACTCATCATTTGATAAGCGTAATGCTCCTTTTCATTTATAGTTTGAGTTATTGGATTTTCATTATTTCCTCTTTCTCTTTACATGTCCATACTCTCCATTATAACTTAGCAAAAAATCAACAGGGATATTCATCAATTTCTCAATAAAACTTTTTTGTTTTGTCATATATTATCACCTCGATTATTCTTTACTCTTTTTTTAAATACATTATAGCTAATCAAAGTCAAAAATATGCATACATATACACTCGATAAAAGTTCTATCATAAAACCATTATTTTTTATATTCTTCTTATTGACTATATATAATACATTATATTAAAATCGGGGAGGATTAAAAATGAACATAAAAAAACGGTTTAAAAATTTAAGGAGAAATAAAAAGGGAGTTGCATCAATTGAAATTGCAATTTCTGCAATGTTATTCATTATGGCTGTTGGAGCATTTATTGACCTTTCAGCTATTTTAAGTAAAATCAATTCCGTTTCATCAACAAACGCTTATGTTGCCAGGGTAGTAGGTGCCCAAGGTGGAATTCGGACAAGAGCTCCTGAGAACTTTAGAGAAGAGTATATTAGTTCTAAAAGTTTATATGAAAATGTTAAAAACTCTTTAGAACGCTCAGGCTTAAAAGAATCTGATTGGGTAATGTATATTGATGGACAGAAACTCACAAAAAATACAAACACTCTTTTAAAAGACAGAGGGAAAGACATTACCATTAAGTTAGAATTTGATTTAGAGTGGAGTTTATTAAGTAATTTCATTCCTGGAGAATTCAAAAACCATAAAGTATCTGAAAGAACAGTTGAATCTTCATTTAAAGTAAGAACCGAAGATATAAAAACTGAATATAAAAATTAAAGGTTACGTGATATACACGCAACCTTTTTTTCTATTATTCTATATAATTATTTTGTGCTTTTATAATCATATTGCGTTACAGTTGCTAAAACTGTACTAAACCTTGTATTGTACTGATATGTATTAGAAATCCCTGCATTAACAGTAAATTCAATATCTTTTACATTTTTATCAGCATTTAATTTCTGAGACATGTCCTGAAGCCCCTTTAATTGAGCTACAATATCTTCTTGTTCTTTATTACTTTTTATAGATGTCTCTACGTGAAGAATTCCGTCTTTCATTTCAGCCTTATTAATTTTCCAATCTTTTGTTGCATTCATATTTTTATCCACAGTAGGAATACTATTAAAGGTGTAAAACTGAAGATGTTTATCATTAGCTATTGCTTTATTTTTTAGTCCATCTACATAAAATTCTTTAGGAATATCCCTTTTTTCTTTATTATCAAAGAAATATAATTCCACATTTTTATGAGTGAGTTGTCGTACTTTATCAGTAAGTTCTTTCATGTCCTCTTCATTCAATTTATCAGAAGTAATGACAAGTTTTACAGCATTTTTTAAAATTTCTTTGTTTGCCACTTTATATTCTACCTTAATGAGGTTATCAAATGATAAACTGGTTGAATTCACTGATTTTTCCTTAAATAACATCATTACACCACCAATAATCATACCTATTAATAAAACAATTACTCCAATCATACCAATCAAAACTTTTTTATTTTTTATATCAAACATTTTACTCAAGAGTCTTCATCTCCTTATAATCTATTCTATTTTCAAAGACATTATTTTGCACTTGCACCACATATCTAATATTGTTTTTATTTGCTAAAACTCTACTAAACGGTATGAAATATAAATAGAACAGGCAATGTTCTTCCAATCACCTGTTCTATTGCTTAAACTATTGTCCCTGCGTATTTTGTTGCAAAGGCTGCTCTGGATTCGGAGGGCTTGATGAAGCATCAGAAGGTTGTCCTTGATTCTGCGATTGTTCCAATGGTTTTTCCTCTTTATGAACTTCTACTGGATTTTGAACCGTAGTATCTGGAGTAGGATTACTTACAGGTGCTTGTGCTTTATTTGTCTCTTTTTCCTTTTTAGATGCCTCAACTTCTTTTTTCTTTGCATCTTCTAAGAGTTTTTGTTCTGCAAGTTTCTTTTCTTCTTCCACTTCTTTCAATCTACGTTCCTCTTCTTGACGTTTTCGGACTTCTTCTTGCTTTCTTCTTTCTTCGGCCAATTTCTCTTGTCGGATTTTTTCCTCTAAGATTGCTTTATCTCTTGCAACTTTTCGAACCGCTTTATTGAATTCTACTTTTAAATCATCATAAGCAGATTTGTGTTTTACTCTATCTAAACGTTTTAAACCGTCTTCTTCTAATTGTTTAACTGCATCATATTGGGAAGGCTCTGTAGCAGAAAAATCATTGAGTTGAGTAATTAACTCTTTCATATATCTTTCTCTTTCCAACTCCTCTGATTTTGTTAATCCATGAAGAATCCGATAGTCTTCTGCATCTAAACGTTCTTGTTGAGCATTCGCCTCTTTTCGAATTCGTTTCGCTTCATTTTGTTCACGCACTTTTTGTTTTTGCTTCACATTATACAAACTGTTTACCAATTTACCATCCTGTACAAAAACCGTATCAGGCTTGTCAAAATCTTTAACATCTAATCCTTCATGAATTTGTTCCATGAATTTTCTCCAAATGTCCATTGTTGTGATGCTAATAGAATCTGATTGTTCTCTTGGTATGTCATCACCTGTATAAACAGCAGTTGTATAATAAGGAGTGTATCCTACAAACCATGAATCTTTGTTACTATCCGTTGTACCTGTTTTACCTGCTGTAAATGGATAATTACTCATATTCGCTTGTTTACCTGTACCTTGTTCTCCATGAATAACAGAACGTAAAGCATCAGTCATAAGATACGATGCACCTTTGTCATACACCTTTACTGTTTTTCTATCATTTTGATAAATAGTATCTTGCGTAGACAAGAATGTAATTTTCCGAACATTTGTTGGTCGAATGAACTGACCATTTCTTGCAATCGAAGAATATCCAGAAGCCATTTCTACCGTTGTAGCACCTCTTGTTAATCCACCTACCGCTATAATCGGATTATTATCTTGCGGAGTTAAATACTTAAACTCCATATTTGTAAGATATTGAGTGATTGTGTCTCCACCAAATTCAGATGCTAACTTAAATGGAATCGTATTAATCGAACTTTCAACAGCATTTCTGACTGAAACAGCACCACGATAACCTCTGTACCAGTTTCTTGGTCCTTTTTTTACTTCGCTATCTTCAAGAACACTATCTGGAGAATATCCCCGCTCAAAAGCAGGAGTATAAGCAACTAAAGGCTTCATTGTAGAACCTGGTTGTCTTGCACCTAAATAAGCTCGGTTAAAGTTATTTCCTTCCTGTGTTCTGCCACCAACCAATGCTACGACTTCTCCAGTTGCATTGTCTATTGTTGTTACAGCAGATTGTTTCATGTAAATTCCTGATTGTTCGTCTTTTTCTTTGAATTTTTTCATTTCATTATCAACAACAGATTGAAGCTCTTCTTGTTTTTTCGGGTCAATAGACGTTTCAATTTTAAATCCACCTTGAACAATCTTCTGACGCATTTCATCGTATTTTTCTTGGTATTTCTCAAAATAAGATTTTCTATCAGCATCATCTTTAAATTGATAGCGGAAATTAAAACCATCTTCCTCCATTAACACTTTTACAGCGTTATCAATTGCATACGTAAGAGCACTACCCTCAATTTGATTATTGATAGTATTTGGACTTACATGTAAGCCTAATTCCTCTGCAACAGCATCTTTGTACTCTTTATCCTTGATATAACCCAATTCTTTCATCTTGAATAAAATAATGTTTCTTCTTTTTTTCGCATTTTCAGGATGTTTGATAGGGTCATAAACACTCGGATTATTTGGTACACCTGCAAGCATAGCAATTTCAGAAAGCTTTAAGTCTTTTGCTGACTTGCTAAAGTAGTATTGCGAAGCAGTTTCAATACCATATTTACCATGACCAAAGTAGATGTTATTTACATAAAACTCCATGATTTCTTTTTTTGAGTATTTTTCTTCTAATTCCTGTGCAATTACCATCTCTTCAATTTTACGCCACATGGTTCTATCCATTGTTAAAAATACGTTCTTGGTTAACTGTTGAGTGATTGTAGAACCACCTTGCACTGTCCCTCCTCCACTCTTAACAAATGTATAGACTGAACGTAACAATCCTTTAAAGTCAATTCCTTTGTGGTCATAAAAACGTTCATCTTCAATTGAAACAAACGCTTTTTCAACGAACGGACTCATATCTTTAGAAGGGACATAAGCAAATTCTTGCACTTTCAACTCTTTTAATAAGTTTCCATCCTTATCAAGAATTTGTGTTGATTTTCGGCTATTAAAAGTAGAGGCATTAATCTTACTTACTTTGCTATAACCTTTCTGAATAGACTCTGCAATATCATCACCATATTTATAGTAGCCATATCCAAAAACACCACTGGCTCCTACAAGTGATAACACCCCTGTACCTAAGAAGAATTTTAAAACTGTTCTTTTTTTTGAACTTTTTTTCTTGTTTTTTTCTTTTACTTTTTTCATACCTCGTTCTTCCCTTGTTTCCATTAAAAAACCTCCTTATCAGCCTTTCACAACTGGCATAATCAATGATTGATAGTGACCATTTTGTTCCTGCTTATACTCAATAACCAGAGGTTCTTTTACACATCCAATTGAATCCGCATTATAGATAACTAACTCATCTTTTGTAATGCCTTTTATTACGCTTTTTAAAAGGCCATATTTCATACTTGTACCACAGCTAAAGGATATTATTTCTTCAGAGCGAAAAATCCCTATGTTGCCAGGTAATAGGGTAGCAACGTCCTCTTCTCTTAACTGTATCTTCAAAAGTGGTTGTTCGACTGTTTCAGCTTCACTTTCTATCAAGCCTTCATCATAACCTTCCTCCAATCCCTCTTCTAATGCAGGATGAATTACTTCAAACGGTTCATTTAGGGTAACGAGAATGATTGTGTCTTTTGTATCTTTTATTTCTTTTTCCTTATAATAGGAATCTATTACTTTGATACGAGAAAGAGTATCTACTCTGTTCACTTCAAAAACATCTTTATGTATAATAGAATTCATTACTTTTTCGACTCCTGGGAAAGGAACACTCTCCTCGATACTCACTTTAAACTTCATTTCATCCGTAACAACATAAAGCTCTTTCTTATCTAAAAAACACTTTATATTTTCGGATTTATCTTTTTTGAATAAACGGTTCATACGAGGTATAACATCTTTTTCAATAAAGAAACTTGCTTTATTCCATATCTCTGCTTCTACTGATTTTTTTATAATTTGATGTAAACTTGTTGCATAGAATTCAACTTTTTCTCCCACATTTACTTTCAAGTAACTTGTTCCCTTAAGATGTGTATTTTTGACAGCGACTGAACACTCGCAAATACTGTTATGAAATACTTCTTTGCTAATTAAAAATAATTTACTATCAGAAATATCAAAAGGCTTTTTATCCTGGTTATAGATGATGCTAATTTCTTGTGGTTTGGAAAGTCCATCATCTATCTTTAAAGCTTGTCCTGTTGATTCAATTGCTAAAAGAACGTTTTTCTTGAATGAACTTTTAAATTTATTCATGATTTCGTCAATAGACACCGTAACTGTCCCCTCTATAATAACCTTTGCTTGATTTACAAAAGTCATAATCGGAAAGTCCTCACATTCTCCAATAAAGACTACTTTTTCGTCTTTAGCAATCATAGTAAATGAACCGAACTCATCATCTGACGATTCTTTACCACTCAACATTTCAACAATGAGTTGAAAGGCTTTTCGAATATCATTCTTCGTTGCTTCAAAAATCATAAATCCACCTACTTTTTTCATCGACTATAGTCAATTATATCACAAAATTTTTTTAATTTATATTAAAATGTTTTATTCTAAAATCGTACAATCACTTAGTCGTAACCAACCCGAATGTTTCAACTCTACATTGGTATGAATTCGAACATTTCCATATGGGTCAATATCGGCTACATCAAATTCTTGACAAATTAATTTGTGGTACCATAAATGTTCTGATGAAGCTTTTTCGATTCTAATTTTTTTCGGAACCCGCCTTAACTTATACTCTTTTAACCCACCATTTAAAACAGCTAATTTCATCTCCATCCCCCTTCCATATGATGGCTCTATGCCTTTCCCTTTAAATAAATCAAAAGTGTATTAACTCTATTGTTTAGTTTTTGCTTTATAACGTATATCCAACAACTCCATGCCTTTCCTGTAAAGCAGAATCATCTAACGTGCCAAATTCTAAAATATGTTCTAATTGATAGATGATATCTTTAAAACGGTCATCCCCCTTCACTTTTACAAAATCCACATCCAAAAGATGATTTTCATAATTTTCTTCTGATTCCCGAATACTAAAGTCAATCCAATCTACGTGACCCTGCAAGCTTACAAATACACAGTATTCCGTTTCTTTATTCACCTGCAAAGCTAACGCCATGATTTTTATAATCATACTTTCTATATCATTTACCTGTGCCTGATTTCCTTGTAATCTTGCTAACGCTTTTTTACGTCTTGATTTCATGTTCCCGCTCCCCCTTTTTTTTACAAAGTTCAAATTATCTTTTGAAGACTTTATTTAAACATTCTTCTATGAACATCTCGCATATAACCCATATCAAAATTTTTATAATTGAAGTTTAAATATTTTCCTAACTTAGTTAATTGCCTACGTCGAAGATACCTCATTTTTCTCCCACCCTTTCTACAAAATTCAAACTGTGATACAATAACACTTTTGTTATGTTCTTCTTCCGATTCTTATGGCAAGTCTATATATGAAAATTCCTTTAGTGCTAACCCATATAGGAATCTTTCTTTTTACGTCTTTTGTATACCAATTAACTTTGCTTATTGCTATTAAAATACGAAAGTTTAAGAAGTCTATATATAAGCACTTAATGTTCCCATCTGGTGCTTCTTGAATATACTTAACTACATTCAATATGGCTCACCTACTTTTCTACCAATTTCAAATTGTATTAAACTCTATACATTAATGCTTTTGTACAATTTATTATTTGATTTGCGTTCCTTTAATTCTTTCTGAAACGCTTATTCGTTCCATAGCTATTTCAATTGCTTCGTTTTCATTCGCCGCCTTAACTTCAACATTCATAATTGCTCTTAATGGTGGAATCTCATAATAAACAATAAATGTTTTCTTAACTACACATTTAACAAGTGTTCCTGTATCAATTTCAACGGTGGAAACACCAACTTCATACCGCTACCATCCTTTCCCACCAGATAACGCTTTGGTTTAGTTTTCTTTTAGGTCGTAACTAATTATTTCAGCATCATCAAAATTCAAGTCTGTTTCTTCTACTTTTTGCACTTTCAAATTAGGTATTTCTTTTTGCAACAAATGTACAACATCATCAGCACAATCAGAACGACTTTCTACACGGGCAATTATGATGTTCATCTGATTTTCTGATACATGTTCTGGCAATATAAAATCATAAGATATTTTCCTTTTAATTCTTTCTTCTACTGTGATTTCCACTTTTCTCATTTTCCATCTCTCCTTATTTAATAAAATTCAAATTGTATTATTTTTTATAGCTTCTTCTATACTTTTTGCAATCTGTTCATTTGAACAGCCATCTATATATGTTGGTATCACTTCACCTATATCCCAAACAGCTAAATCAAACCACTTTCCCGTATTCTTATTAAAAAAACAATGTGAATAATAGATTGGAATTTCCCATAGTCCCCACCCTCTAATATCAAATCCCACTTCCTTTATATATGAGATACAATTATGGAAACGTATTAATATAGTATCTTCACCACACTCAAATTCTCCTTTTTCTATAAAATCACAGTACCAGCGATATTCTTGTATTATTTTTTGCATGTAGATATTAGGAGTGTTTTTTAATAGTTCTTCTGCAATCTCTATCTTTGTACAATGATTACTCATTAACTATTCCTCTTTTCGATTTAAATAACTCTTTTGTTATAAAACTACTTAACTAACAAATTTATTTTTACATGATATCGTTTTAATTTTTCGATAGTCACATTTTTAAATCCATTTCTAAAGGTATAACTCACTCCTTCTATAAATTCGAAATTATCCACTCTTTTACATTTCAAAATCATTCTTCTTGCCATTCTTATGCTATAAATCACCACCCTTCTCAATAAAATTCAATTTTAATTACAACTAAACTAAATAAAATTTCCATTTAAATTTTAAATTCCAAAGGGCATCCATTATGACTATGGTATTTATGTGCATTATAAAATCTGGTAGATTTCTTGAAACAATTGATTATGTCCATTAAATGTTCTTCGGTAACTGAATATTTTTCGGCTACCTCCGATATATTTACCTTCTCGCCATGCATAGCCCGACATAAGCAAACTTTACCTACATTTATAATTAATTTAGAATCCACTTCGTTAACCTCACCTTTCTACAAATTCAATTAACGCTTTTGTTCAATTGTTATTTTCTTTTATAGGTTGTATTAATTTCAATTCATCACTTAATTTTTCAATTGATAATCCAATACTATCCATCGCTTTTTTAGCACTTGTTTCTTTTTGTATATACTTAATATTTTCCTTTGCAACAGCTTCTATAAAATCCAAGTAAAGTTTGGTTTTTATGTTTCTTATATCCATATTGTCGTTCCTCCCCTACAATGGCACGTTTACTACCAAATAACGCTTATGTTTATTTTTAACTTCTGTACGCTGTAATTAGCGTCAATTTCACAAAAATTAAATTTGAAAAACTCTATATTGATAAAATTCAATTTTTAAAAGAACATAATTCAACAGTTGAATTTAAGTTTAAAAACTTTAGAACCTTTTCATTAACCATCTCAAGGTTGACTTGACTTGGAAAATTATTGTTATACCAAGTTTGTGTAGGAATATCGAAATACACTGTTCCGTAGTTTTTTTTATCGTTGATATTTACATACAGTCGCTTCATTAACGTTGTACTGAAAACTTTTTTCTCCCAATACTTCACTCGTTTCACAAAGATTTCTGGTTGAACTACCTTTTTAGCAGGAACAATCTGTTCTTCTTCTACATTAGGTATTTCTTCAGAAAATATACGTTTAAGCTCTAATAAACACTCTCCTGTTGCTTTCGCATCTTCAAATGCTCTATGGTGATTTTTATTTAAGTAACCAAATGTCGTACAAAACTCATCTAAGTTGTACTTTTTTCTTCCTGGACAAAAATGCTTAAATACAGCAATACTATCTAACACCTCATTTGTTGGATGAATACCCACTTTATCGAAATAGAAAAGTAAGAATCTATTCCAATCAAACTTAGCGTTATGGGCTACGATTAAAAAATCTTCGATGAATTGATAAAAGGCAGGTAATATTTGACCATAGACTGGCTTCCCTTGCACCATATCATTTGTGATTCCTGTCAACTTTGTAATTTTGTTAGAAATTTTCATTTCAGGATTAATCAATTGACTATATGTATCCACTAATTTCCCATCTATATATTTAACTGCACCGATTTCAATAATACGTCCACCTTTTGTAGGAGATAACTCACTGGTTTCAATATCCAGTACCACAAAATTTTTACGACCTAATAGATTTAACATCTTTTGAATTTCTTTTTTTGTTGCCATTATAGATAATCTCCTTCTTTGTAAAGTTCAGTTCTAATTGACAATAGTCAACAGAATAATTGTACAACCAAGCTTTATGAAAATCAATATTTTTATTAACTATAGTAAAAAAATAAAAAAGTCCACTGCATTATAAACGCAATGGACTTTTTTTCAAACTATCTAATATTTTTATGCCTCTACAAATATTACTAACAAACACATCATTATAATGTTTTTACGTAATGAGTTCGTATTTTCTCTTCTCCCGATTCATATGGTCGTACAAAGGTATATCCTTCCGATAATTCAATCCCGAATTCTTGTGCATGTTCCAAAGCTTCTTTACTTGGGCTATGCCCTTCTGGAAGTTTTCTAAGATGCCCTGCAACAAAATACTTTTGGACTTCTTTCTCATATTCGACAGTGGTCTTTGAAGCATCTTTTATTCGATTATGTATTTTCCTTGGTATAAATCGAATGCCTACTTGTTTTTTTATGACACTATTTTCATTTTCTAACATACTCATGATTCCCATATTTACGACATCTCTATCAAATCGTTTATTCAGTTCATTAGAACCACACACTATATCTGCGTAACACTCCAATAAAAACGTATAAACATTAAATTCAAAATCAATATAATCTGTGTACTCAGAAAAAGTACTACGTGGGAATAAATCGGGACTGAAATAACCACAAAAATCTGAGCCAGTTGAATCTTCAATCAAATCCCCTTTATGATTCATGCGATATCCTTTTGTACTAAATCGCACTTTCCATAATAGATAATTCTCTTTTTCAACAAATATAATCTGCTCAATATCACCACAATTATGACAATCTATCACTACACCATTGGGATTCATTGTGTATTTTCTATTATTAAAAATAAAATGTATTAATTCATCACAATTCGCTATATTCCTCGGTAAAGAAATAGAAGGAACCAGAGAATAATTTATCCCTCTAATAGGCAGTAAATCTAACACATCCTTATTATATACTCCGAATGAACGAGTGTAATAATTGAATAAATCAACGGACATCACTTGAATTTTATAAAGTTCTCTTCCCTTTTTCCTACCTACCGTTTTTTCAGATTCAATAAAGGTTAACACTTTTTCATTAATATAAAAAGGCAACTCTTGTATCAGAGGTGTTTGCTTGTCTTTAAGACCTACTATCCACTTCGAATTAGGTAACATTAATCTAATCATATCGCACATCTCTGTTGCTACTTGAAAATCAACAACGTTGGATTTTTCTTGAACACCATTCTCCATGATAGAGACTGTCTTCCATAAATCATACCAAGCTTTATTGTCAACTACATAAGCATAAATATCTTTCAAAGTTTCTATTCTATTTTTCATGTACTTTTGCGAATCATGCCTGGCCTGATACAACAGATTAAATAATTGACTTCCAATCATCGTTTGATTCATATTTTCAAATGTTGGCAGGTGCGTTAATATAGACTTATCATATTTTTCATCTTTCTTTTTAGCACTCAGTATGTTTCGCTTTGTGTTATATTCTATTGAATTTCTAAGATATCTCTTATATCTTATATCAAAATGATTCTTCTTTTTTACCATCTGTCCCATTCTTTTTCCCCCTGGTTAAATGATATAAAGCTATTATTCTATTCTACTACGAACCAAGATTTAATTACATTATTTTACATAGATAAAAATAATAATTTGTTCTTTTTATTTTTTTAAAAATAAATATTTTCCTACATTTGATACCCTTTTCTCTCTTAATATTTTCTTCATACAAACCATGTATAGGTCTTTCATTTTATGAGGACTATACTTTCCTCTTCTCTGCCCATCTTTTATTTAATGTCTGTAAAGACATCGCTCTCACATCTTTCATATTCTTTTGGAAGAACCCCATAGAAACATATAACTCTTGAGCTTTTTCTACTGAAATGTTCCCATCATTAAGTAATTCAGAAATATAATACAATCGAATGTCATTATCCTCTGTATTGTCATTGATAATATCTAACATAATCGACGTTTGTTCTTCCAATAAAGATGGTTCCTTATTGATGGATTCCAGAGGTTCTTGAAGATTATCTCCTTGCATCTTTCTTTTTAGATATAGCGAATTTTCTTCTGTTGATTTTTGTGGGCTTTTTATAATACTGTCTATCTTTGCCTCTCTTACTACTCGCTCTAACTTACTCATGGATAACACTCCTTAACAAAATTAATAATCCTCTACAATTTTAATAGTTCTCTTTCCTGCTTCATTAATAGATACCTGAATAACAACAAAATTTGTTTGAAAAAGCATATCCTGTTGTTTACCTACGCATCTTTTCCAATCTTCTCCTTGTAGAGTTGTTAAAATCGAACTACCAACCTGTAATCCTGATAAAATTGCAAGAAAATCACTGTCATCCATTACCTCTCCAATAATCAGTCTTGTGGGTTCTTTTGAGTCTTGTAAAAAGCATAAATCTTTTATACTTAAATCTCCATTGTTTCGGAAAATAATGTTATCTTGATTATAGTTACTGTCATGGTATATTTCAGGAAAATCCTCCATAACCACTAATTTTCTCTCAGGAAATAATCTTAATTGATATTCAAATAATGCTTTTAATATTGTAGTCTTCCCTGCTCCTACATGACCTGTAATGAGAATATTTTTATTTTGTTGAATCGCTTTTTTTATTTCTCCCATTTGAACGTCTGAAATACAGCCATCCTCTCGTAAACTCTCTAATGAGAATACTTTATTTTCTAAAATAGAGAGAATCCACTTTGCAGTAGATAACTCTTTTAAGAAATTCTCATTATTTACTACATATTTACTGACTTTACTATGTAAAAAAGTTCTCAGTATATTCGATAAAGTCTTTGAACCTTGCTTTCGTAACATTTCAATTAATCGTTGTTCTTGCTTATTTAATCTCATTACTTTTGTTTTCTCTTTCACTATAACCACTCCTTTTACTTATCATGCTCTTTGTTACGCTGTAACGCAGTTACATTGTAACAATTTTAATTTACTATAGTCAATAAAAAGGATGTTCTATATCTTCATATACTCAGCATTTTTCTCATAATAAAAAAATGAGGTATACCACCATCATTCATCAATTATAATTCCGAATAAAATTGTCCAAGTATTGCCTCTGTCCTTTATAGATAAAATAAGTTCCACTATCGCTTGTATATAAGCGCAATAAAAAGAAAACATATTCATTATTAATAAATTCATACCCAAACACGGAGTCATTAATTCCATATACTACTTTACATATAACAAGCCCGAATCCAGTATAGCTTAGTGCATTATACCCAAAAGATTCTTTGTTCATTTTACCTGCTTGAAATTCTTGTACTAATTCTCTTTTCGTTGACATTCTAATTTAAATCTCCTTTTTTCATCTACTAATTTAACAACTCTCTCATTTATAAAGTTATCAACATAACCTCAATTCATTTCTGCAAATCTATTGAATTGATAAATATCTCCTATAACTTCAATTTCATCTGCTTGATACATGTTTAATGCCATACTTAATGATTCATCTTTTGCTTTTAACATGAATGCTCCATCTTGAAAGGATACAATGAAAGGTACTGAATATCCCTTCACACGCAACACATAGCCATCATATATTTCTCGACTATGCATGTCTTTCTTACCTGAGAATAAATGAAATACACCATCCATTTGATACTCATATCCATCATCATCTGTACGACTCTTATCGACCAAATATAAGCCTTCTTGACCTATATTGATTTCTAAATTATCGTTCAAATATAATTCATTCCAATTTATCATTCGATTTTCTTCTTTATCAAAAAAAATCAGCTTTACTCTATCCAATACACTCACTTCCTTATCCAAATATCTTTTTAACTTCCTCATTTACTTCTTGTAAAAAATCTTCATTTGTCCCAAACAGTTCATTCATTAAGCTTTGGATAAATAAACGTCTTGATAACATGCCATTCATGCTATCGCTTTTACTCTCAATGCGAATATACCTTTTGTCATACACAAAAGTCCCTAATGTTCTTTTCCTTTTATGAATTCTAAAAGTGATTTTGTTACGTGTTTCACTGACAATATGAAGGTTTCGTTCTTCGAGTATACTTCTCATCTTATCTGCTAACTCCACATTAGGTTGTGTTGCATTACTTGTTCGTGGTTTCTTTTTCTTTTTGAGTTTCAAAGACAATTCATCTTCTGTCATGCAATTCTTTACAAATTCATTCCACTCATGGCAATGAACAAGAAAGTACCCTCCTAATGAATTACTATTAATTCGATAATACTGCTCTCCCTTATCGAAATATCTACCACATAACCTACAAGCATGAATGGAACCTTCTTTTTCAAAAATCTCTTTACTTCCCATTGTACAAACCCGTTCTTTTATTTGAACCACTTTCATTCTCTCCTTATACTCTTACTTCATCTTTCTGACAGGTTTTCATGTTACACATATACGTTTTCCTTCTTAAATAATTTTCTAAGTCCATCTCTCACCACATTGATTAAAAATTGGTCAAATTTACTATTTGCAGGTGTAAGAACTTCTATATGATTACCTGTAAGAGAAAGTAAGAATTTGTAATTCTTACAAGAAAACTCAATTTCTTCTTCAACAACACTGTCAATACGAAAATCTTCCTGGCGTAACTTTTTTATATAAATGTTTTTCCGATTTGGTGTTTCTTGATTTAATTCATGGTTGCATATAGAACATAATGTTTCTTTTAAAAAAAGTGGATTTATAACCATTGAACGATTCATAATTGTTGACTCCTTTATGATATCTATTATATTCAACATAATATCAATTTCATTAACTATAGTCAATAAATAATAAGGAACATATAATTATATAAATATCATTGTGTAAAACAAGCCACAAGAAGGAGTGAGTTTCATGGTTAATATAGAAAATATAAAAGTCTCATTATTTATAACTTTAATGATTGGTTTTATTCACTTATCAATTTATCTTTTTTTAATGGAATTGAAAAAGCATTGGGAAGCAGATTTAAAAGCATTTCTCGAAAGATTAGAAGAAGAAGGAGCAAAAATAGAAACTCAAAGAAATAAACAAATAAAAGGCAAACCGAAGGAGGCACTTTTATGAATATAAAATAGGTAACTTCTATGCTACTGATTATCTCTAACTGGATTCCAAATTTCATTCAACAGGAGACCACCAAAGAAGAAGCATCATATTTTTTTAAAAAAGAGCGTAGCCATGTGGTGCATAATTCTCAAATAGGATTTACATAAAACCTTGATAAACCAAAAGAGCCAGACAAATGTCTCGCTCTTTTCTATTTGTAGAATCTGTTTAATCTTTCCAAAAATGGTTCGAAGTTTTTGTCAGGATATATATTTCTACAGCTTTTTACATGTTTAATAGCTATCTCATAATTCCCTAACTCATGACAAGTCAACCACAAACACAAAATTGCTGACCTGGAGACACCTTCATAGCAAGAAACAAATATCCGCTTTCCTTCATTTTTATATTTCAGAATCTCTTCAAAACACTGATTCCACACTTGTTCTGCAACCACCAAATCCCCATCATCAAAAGAGACATCATGAACTATCATATTGCTTGGAATAACAAGATTCTTAGGTTTCGTTTTGTCATATCTGAAACCATACCAGACATCTACAAGTGGTAATGTTTTTCGTATGTTTTTTACGCCCCCTATATACAGCCAATCAAAAATGGGTGTTATATCATCATTACAAGCTCTGTTCATTTCCATCCCACTTTCTTTAAAGTATTTTGCAACAACGGTTATACATTCTATATTTTCTTTTGTAACGGTTGCATTTTTAAACTATTTATACTTTAAAATAAATTTCATACTATATAGGTTTATGTTTCGGAGGGGTTTTGAATTATAAATCCAAAAATATTCCATCCTATTTGCTTAATGATGTTCTATAATTGCTTTATCCTTTGAGATATAACACCATCTCCTAAAGTAAAAATGATAGATTTATATACGTTGTATAAATCTATCGTTCCGTATTGCAGTTTATCTGTTCACCTTTATCTTTTGATTCATAATAAACTTCCGTAAAATGTTTATCTATTTTTTTTATTTTTCCTGATTTATCTTCAAAACGAACATCGTATTGACCATCACCCGTAGAAATATGATATAGATTTACGTCCGAAGAGTCTTCTGTCTTATTGAAATTATCCGTTTTAAATTCTTTTTTAATAGATGTTATTCTTTTGTTTTCGATAGTTCTTCTTTCTTTAAAATCTTCATCTACAGAATGAATGAACATTATATATAATGCAAGAATAATTATCGTAAAGACAGTTGCTAAGATTTTATTTTTAAAAGCATTATCACACATACCTATTATCAATACTACCGAAAATATCTTTACAGCCCAGAGTATAATTCCAAATACCATATCATCCATATATTTCGCATCCTCATTTACAAATGTTCATTCTTTACTCTCTTTGGATTTTCATCCCTTGTTCTAATCTATGTACAACATAATTTTTATGTATGTATTTAACTTCGCTCTTATGATAGACCTTTATCTAACCTGATATAAAGATAATCTCTATTGAATTGTACATGCCTCACATAACCCAAAACGTCTTTATATTCGCCTATAAATATCGTTACTTCTTCTTCGCCTTTGTAGTTCATAAGCTTTTTTTCATCCGCTTAAGAAAACAACTTGCATACACTAAACACACTAAATGCTGAAAGTCCAAATATTAGAATTTCAAAGACGTTAAGTAACACATTAGGAGTAACTGGATGTAAAAAAGTTTTATATAGTCCTGCTTTTTTTAGGTCATCCTGAAGTTCTAAAAATTGCATAATCATTTCCTTACAATCCATAAAGCTGTTGATATTTGTATTAGTTAATTTCTTTACACGTTCTTTAGTATTTTGTAATGCGTTGTTCTTTTCTAACCAATGTAAAAACATCATTCTTAATTCTTTTGTAAAAGAAATATAACCTGCCCTTCTTTCCTCTGAAATTGGATTCTTAACATCTTTTTGATAAGACATCCAAAGGGAATTTGCCATTTGTAATAATTCTCCTATTTCAGAATGTTTTTTTCGAGCAACTAAATAATTATTCATTACTGTCATTATATATCTCCTCTTCTTATAATCCTTGTTTTATTTGCATTGCAATTCCCGCAAAAATACCGAATAACATGAGTAGCGATAAGAAAACCATCGTATATTTCATCCATTTCTTTTTCATCTAACGAACACCTCCTATATATACAAAATAGTGTAATAGATTTCTATCACACTATTGAATAACCATATCTTTAATTACTAATTCAACGGATGTAAAAAAGAGTTCTTCCTCTTGTTTTTCAGTCTTATAAATAATCTTAATGTAATCACAACCGCTTATAGCTAATCCGATTACAAGTGCATATTCACTTTTATAATCATTCACATATGCATGTAAAAATTGTTCTGACTCAATATCTTCTTGTGAATATGTTACAAGCTTATGTTCTACTATATCTTGAATATTAGTAACAAATGAAGGATTGAGATTTTTATACACATCTACAACTTTAATACTTGTTCCAACATTCATCTCTAATAGTTTTAAAAATTCCTGTCTCTCAACGGAATTTTTATTCGAAATAATTCTCATGATTAATCACTCATTTCTATTTTCTATAATTAAATTTTACATTTTTCATTAACTGTAGTCAATGCAATGAGTTGTTTACCACGTATTTATTCTTCTTTATTTTCTACTTGATTATTTCCTGCTTCAATTTGTTCTGCTGTCTTTTTTAATACATATTCTTTTACAGCAACATTAATATCTTCAATTTCAAAATCCAGAGGATTATTATTTTGATATTTCGTTATGTACATAACATCAACAATTGTATTATCAGACTCATCTGTAGCTGTAATAAGAAAAATATGACTTTGACGAATTGGTTTTAAATTAAAACTCTGTGGTGCAAAATTAATTAATACAGAATCGACAATTGCTTGAACTGTAATGTCCATTAGTTCTTTTGGAAATTCACTCCCTTCAAATTGTTTCCCTAACAAATTCTTCATTAGTTTTTCTTTTGTTTCAGCTTCAATTTCTTTAATGACTTGATTAATGTCCATCTTTTCCCTCTCCTTTATTTATAAAAAAAGTGCCGATAAATATCGGCACCTTCCCCAGGATTATCTTTCATGACGTTTAAAACACACACAAGAAATGACTGTCTAAAATTCTTGTGCATAAACCATTAAGAACTTTACATACTTATAGTATCACTTTTATTAACTATAGTCAATAAATTATTTATTTTCTTTAATATAAATCGTGATTGGATAATCATGAAAGATTTCTTCAATTACTTTAGAGACTTCCTTCCAATCTCCTCCTGCCAATCTCCTCCTGCCAATCCACACCCTAAATAACATGGAATTGCTACAGATAGATTATATTTTTGAGCTCTGACTTTAAGCGAATATAACGCTTTTTTCAGTGCATCTACTTCTGTGAAAACACCCTTTCTACCAAACTTATGTTGTCCAAATATATTAGCAATATATTTATCTTTACTTTTTATAATTTGGCAAGTTCCTAATAAGTGTCTTCCTTTTTTCTCTGTTATACATAATTCTTTGTATCTCTCAAAAGCTTCAGGATAACGTGACTTTATTTCTGTTGCTAATCCTGCTCCCATAACACCTTGAGCATTTACTTGATGCCCAATAATATCCTCTTTTGCATGTAATAGATTCCCTTTTATAACTTGAACATATTCACCCATATCAATAAAACTCCCTTCAGTTTCCTTTTTTATATGATGTCAATTTATTGTATTCATCTTAATTTTATTTCATAAAGTCGTAGGTGAATTATTTAGTAATAAGTAAAGTGCTATAAAACGTATGATAAGAGAGGTAATTAGAAAAGAGGTGATTTCGGTATGAAACATAAGGATGGAAGTCATTGTTATTATAAATCATCAAAAACAAATCGTTATTTAGCTCATCTTGATTTTGAATTAACATTATCAGGTCAGTATAAAATACATGGTTTTGCATGGGGAACAAAAATTGAAGAAGCTCGGTGTTTTAAAACATCTTTACCAGTAGAAATTGAACAACAATTAGCGAAATTAATCGAAGAAAAAATATATAGAATGGAAATAAACCTAACACCTATTCATTCTATAGAAATTAATTATAAAAAAATAAATGTATGAGGAGTGATAATTATGAGACCGATATTAAAAAAAGTAAAATGTAAAGATTGTAAGAAATGGTTTATGGGGGATTATTCAACAATGGGAATGGTACAAAAACGCCATGAGTTTTGTGAGGAATGTAGACATGCTATTTTTCAAAAAAAGAAAAAAGAGGCGCAGGAAAAACATTAGAAAGACAATACGAGAATATTGTCTTTCTAAAAGAAAAATAAATCTTCTCTCTTATTTAATGATTGTATATATCTATTCATTTCATCATACAGTTCAAATAAGTCATCATCCATGTTATTTCCTTCAAAGAAGTTTTCTACTTGTAAAGTCCATATGTCTAATGCAATAGAATATGCAATCTTCATTTTAGATACTTTATGATTTACCTTCTTACAAATTATTGTATATGTCAACTTTTCCCTTTTTGTTTCTTTAATTATATCTGTATAAGGTTGTAATACATCCTCTATCAAATTCATTTCTACTATCATTTTAGGCTCAATATGTTCATCTAAATCATAATAAAAGAAATTTATTTCTTCTATATATCGTTGCATTTTTTCATATAATTCATCGGCCTCTGGATGCTCTAAAACAATTTCTCTTTTCATATCTAAATAAACATTCCATCCAAGCTCTGCATCACATTTTATATAAAAAAAGTAAGGGTAATATTCGATGTCAATACAAATCTTATCCTCTTGGGTTATCCACTTATAGGTAAGGTTGTTTTCTCTTAACAAAGCAGGTATTTTATCACAAATTGATTCAATTCCTTCCACTTGTACAACCTCCCTTTTACTTGATTTTCTTCCTTTATTTTATCGTCTTTATCCTATTCTTTCAATAGAAAAAGATAGAACATACAACATACTATAGTCAAACAGCATCTCAAGAAAGCCTTTCTTTTATTTTCAAATAGTTGTATACTGAATTCGAATATAAATTAAATTTTTATCATAAAACCCGTGTTCTAAGAATAAATAGATATGGAAGAAAGGATAAGGTGATTTTATGAATGAAGAACAAACTGTAAGGTTCAATAAGAAAAGTAACTTTGATTCAGAAAGATTACTAAAACGTTTCAAAACTCGCAAATTAAACTTTGATTTATCTATCCAACGTAAAGAAAACATTTGGGATAAAAAGAGACAGTCTCTATTAATCCATTCTATTTTATCCAACTACTATATTCCACCAATCGTAGCAATAAAAGATACTGATACATTAAGTGTATTAGATGGTAAACAGCGTTTAACTTCTCTATTTGCCTTTATGCAAGGGGACTTAGTTTTAGATAAGGCAACTCCTTCTATTGATGAAGAAAAGATTGCGGGATTAAAATTTGAAGATTTATCTGAAGAATTTCAGAAGGAAATAAATAAATACAAATTTGATTTTTCAATCTCTGAGAATTTAACTGAACAACAAATTGAAGAGTTATTTTTTAGATTGAATAATGGAGTAGCTCTAAGAACAATTGAGGTTACAAGAGCACTCTTAGGAAGTCGTATTATTTCTTTCTTAAAACGAATCACAGATTTCCCATTCTTCCAATATAAAATCAATATTACTCCCGCTCAAAGAAAACGTTATACAGACCAGGAAATTGTCTTACAAA
The DNA here is from genome assembly GCF_044764345.1 of Bacillus sp. NPDC094106. NCBI lineage: Bacteria > Bacillati > Bacillota > Bacilli > Caryophanales > Bacillaceae > Bacillus > Bacillus sp. NPDC094106. Next base: position 22,973 of record NZ_JBIWHY010000024.1, read on the forward strand.
TATTAAAATTAATTTATGAACCTAATAGTGGTCTAAGTAAACGTGAAATGCAACCATTTATAAATAAGCTAAAGAGTGAAGATTTAAAAGCTCGCTTAAAGAGCCCTTTAGACAACGCTATTTTCTATTTAAATGAAGCTTTTCCTAAAAAAGAAAAGTTTTTAAAGAAAGTAAATATTCCTATGCTTATTATTTTGACTTTAGATATTATTAGAAGTAACCAAAATAATAAGGTCACTCCTATTAAATTTGGTGAATGGGCCGAAGATTTTTTCGAAAATACACCTGAGGCATATAGAAATGCTTGTCAATCTGGTTCAGCAAGTGCTCAAAACGTAAAAAAACGTTTATCATCTATGAGAAATCACTTCTGTAACTACTTTAACATTTCTTTAGAAGATTTAAATTTGCAAGATGATACAAAAAATAATGAAGAACAACAAAAATTAGATGCTGTAAAATAAAAATGAGCCAAATTCGGCTCATTTTTTTGTTTTATCATGTTCAGTTTCTTCCCCCTTAAGCAAGACAACTTTACCATTGTCAAATTCCTCAATTCGATAAATGCCTTTTGTTGTAATCATATCAAAGATTTGTTTGTCTCCTTCGATATTATATACAGTTAATTCTTCTACTTCTCCTATTTTATCTTTGTTGTCTTCGATATAATTTTGTGTACGTTTAGAAAAATCAGGTTTTGGATTACTTACACATACACTTGTTTTCTGTTCGCCTTTAACTTCCATCACTTTTATTACTTGTTGAAAGCGAGTAAAAAACTGATATGTTCCCTTTGTCGTTGTAATGATTTGTTCATTTGTTGTATTTGTATTTTCCACTTTCTTATATTCCCCATATTTATCTTTGTTTTGATGAATATACAGCAGGTTTTCAGGATAAACATCCATCTTCTTCTCTTTACTATATATTGATTGTCTTCTTGGGAATTCCTGTTCAATTTCTTTCACTTCATATTGCAAACCATTTTTATATGACAAATAAACAAAGTATACACCTTTTGTTGTATGTAATTTGTATACATCTAAATTTTGTTTATCTACATGCACAGTTCCTGCTCTTTTTTCAAATCTAAATTTTCCTATATCTAATTCATTGTGTTTATCAATGAACTTTGTTATTGTTTCTTGTGCCTTTTCATCATGCACCCGATAAGGATTTAATACCATATCCACTGATAATCCAATTATAGAAAGTATGAATAGGGTAATGATTGTTGTCAGTATAGGGTGAATTCTTCTTTCTTTATACAAAATATATATACCGTATGGAGGGAACAACCACATCCATAAAAGCAATTTTCCTTTTCTCTTCTTTTTTTGTTCGGGTTGGTCCTCTTCATTACGTTTTGATTTCTTTTTCTCTATACTCTTCATTTTCTCCGCTCCTTTCATATGATTTTAGTCTACTAATATATTCACTTGAACTGAATATAAAAACGGTTCGAGCTTGTTCAATAAAAAAAGAGCAAAATGGATTTGCTCTTAAACAAAATTTAGGATTGAAACGCCTTTGTTTATATAGACATTCGCTTGTTGTTCATTACATATGGCGAAATATTTTCATATAATTCAGTACTACCTTTCCGTTATCTAAATCATTTATCTCTACCATTCTTTGCATCTTGTCTTTGAGAAAACAATAGTACTCCTGGTAATGAAACGACAACATTAATAAAGAAAAATACAAACATGGATGCTCCTATTACCTCTTTACTAACGCCTATCTTAAGGTTCATCACAAGTAATGTACCCATTAGAGAAGCTAACACTTTTTGTTGAAAAGAAAAAACAGTATATCTAAAATCTTTATTCTTGATTGCTCCAGTTCCAAGTGACCCTAACACCACTAAGATATCTAATCCTACAACTGCCCAAATAAACTTAGAAAGCCCATTAAAAAAGGGCATAAAGTATATAGTTGCAAGAGCTATGATAGGAAGAATTACTGCAATAATTAATTCCTTTTTTGTAACATATGGTTCGTTTGCTGACATATTCATTTTGTACAGTCATCCTCCTTCGTAAATTTATCTAAAAATAGATAATTGATTAGGAATATACTTGTTTCATAGAAAAGAAACGTAATGCAGATAAGAAACGAAACAAATTTTGCGGAACTTGTACTCTGCAATAGATATTCAGTTATGAATACAATCGCAATAATAGATGCACAGGATTCAGTTTGCACACTTATAGTCCACTCGATTATCTTTTCTCTTTGCAAATGTTCATATTTGGTTACACTTATCCATACAGATGAGGAAAGCATTAGAATTATCATGGAAAACAGAGCAATCTCTTTAAAGTGCGAAGATACTACAAGTACAAATACTGAAGTTAAGAATGTTAGAAACAGCCAGTAACGACTGTCCTCTAACATCAATCCCTTTTCAGCATCTATATTGTCCTTTGTCTTATGCAGACTTTTCATCAGCTTTAATTGGTTCTAAAAATTTAGCCAATCTACCTTCGTGATAAAAAACTAAATCCTTTTCATTTAATGGCATATTATAAAAATCCTTGTAAATTTGAGGGAACTCTATATTAGGTACACAGACAAATTTATATTCATCAGAATACCCCATTGCATAATCTGCAAAACGCTTCGCAAAGTATTTCCCTGCGGAAACCAATTGAAATACTGTCACCTTCACACACAGCTCATTTTCAAACCAATCACCAATAAATGATTCGATTGCACTACCATTGAAGCTAATCGCTTTCTCTTTCGGAATTTCAAAAATAATCTCATCTCTTGAAAGCATTTTTACATCTTCTTCTTTACAAACATCATCTTGTAGCAATACTTGCAGAATTGAATATGTAAGATATTCTTCAATTTTGATTTGCTTTTTTGGATTTAAGTTACCAAAGATAACTTGACGAATATATTTAGATTGCATTAAATACTTTTCATCTGTAAAGATTTTTATTAAATCTTCATAAGAATCCATTCCCAAAACAAGAGAATTGTCATACCATTTTAAAGCCTGGAAATTAGCTGTTTTTAAATCTACAGAAACAAATACTTTACCCACATTTTCTTTTTGATAAATATTCTGTTTTGAAAATGAATGTTTTTGTACTTCATATTCTTCTAATCTATCATGATTAAAAATATCAAATGCATTTGTTTGTTTAATTGTGTTAGTTACTTTAACTTTCAATTGATTGTAATAATCCATAAAGCCTCGCTCTCCACCATGTCTTTCAACAGCATCCTTGAACATATTGTATTTTTGCTTTGTTTGATGTGTTTCATCATACAAATCTAAATAATACGAGAAATACGGCTCTTGAAACACTTTAATGGGTAAAGAGAAATCTTTTACAAATCTATTTTTTAAAGTTACTGATAACATAATTCCATCTCCGTTTCGTTGACTATAGTTGATATTATAATGTTATTCTACCTGTTTTGTCAATTAATTTTTACGAACAAAAGGCACACAATTTTGTGTGTCTTTTTCATTCTTATTATTTACTTAGCAAATACCTGAACATATGTATTCAATTTTCCATCTTTCATTTTACGAATGTTATGTTTCACTTCAGTAACCTGAAATTCTCCTTGAATATCATCTACATGTATATTTATTATTTCTCCTCTTCTTGGAATGGAATTGCAATCATATTCAATTACTGCTCTTTTATTAATAAAAAATTCAACACAAGTTAACTCAGTTCTATTTGTCATTATTCTTTCTCCTTTTGATAGTTGCCTTCCCAGGGCTTAATTGCCGCAATTGGAACAACCAAATAAGGCATTTCGTTTAGAAACCTATTTACTGCTTTTCTACGTGCAGAAAAACCATCTTTACTCCCCTGCTTCTCTAATTCATACAGTGTTTTGGATGTATCATCAGGAATGAAATAATTATCAAAGCCAAAAGATTCTTTTATTGGTTTGTTATTTACAATTCTTCCATAAACGACTCCTTCATATAAATAAATCCGATTCCCATCGTTTACGGCCAAACAAACTTTCCAAGTTGCTTTTTTACCTTCATATTTACTTATAGAGTCTAAAAGCCATTTGACATTTACTCCTACATCTTCACCATCAATAAATAGAGCGGTGTCTTCTACAATTCTCATTTTCCCCGCTTCTATAGACTTATACATAGCAACTACATCTACTGAAGGATGGTTCACTTCTGGAATATCTCGCCCTTTTTCAATATATATATTATGGATACCAAATCTTTGGAACTCTTTTAACTTGTTTTCATTCGAAGAAACTAAAATATATTGTGGCTTATTTTTGGGGTCATAATCTACAAATTCCGCATTATATAACCAATTAAAAGAAATCTGAGTTTTTATTTCTTCTTTCGTTTCAACATTTAATGCATATAACAAACCATTTATAATTTTATAAGCATGATTTCTATCATCAGAAACAGGCATCATCCAATGAGTTTCCATTCGAGCAATTGCCTGTATGCCTTGATAAGTCGATTCTGTATCTACATTAGACTCTACATTCAAAGACTCACTCGATAAGGTGTAACCTGATTCAATTGCATTTGCAAAAGCAGTTAGATTCCCCTTCTTTCTTAGCCATAGAAATACATTGGTAGCAAGAGAACTACTATCATCATTTACAACTTTGTCTAAAATAAAGTTAGCAAGAGTTACTTTACTCTCCATACCATCCTGAGAAAAAACAAGATTACTTTTAAAATACTGATGAACAAATAAAGGAATTGCAGGTTTATTCATTGTTATCCTCCATACTTCTTATTTCAGCTAATTCTTGCATGAAATACTCTTTTATTTTATCCACATCAATTTTGTCACTTTTACTTTTTTGAAGTCTTAAATCTTTTTTTATGGAAATCCATGGTGATTCTAACACAGGTAACTCTTCTAAAAAATTACCTGAATAATGTCCATACACTAACCATACAGAATCTATAACTTCTTTTCTTTTAGCATCCATTATTGTTTACACAACCTTATCAGTTGATGAATCTTAAATCTCTTCACCAAGCAAACTCTCTATATTTTAGAGGTTTCTTGTTCTATAGGCTATTTCCTCTATAAATTGCTCTTTCATTGATTCTATGTCAACAACGATATTTCTCTTCTCTTGATTTCTTACCTTTTTACTTAATATGAGCCAGGGCAAATCCACTTCTAAAAGATGATACAAGGAACTGTCTGAGCATTTTCCATACCTTGACCATATCCAATCAATGATAGCTTCTCTGTTTTTATCAATCACAGTCATGCACCTTTTCTTTATAAAATAATTAATTTAATTTATCATGATAGATAAATTCCATTTCAATCAAATCTAAAATGTCTTTTCTATTAAGTAGTTGCAGAGTTTGTACAATTCCTGTAAGCACACCATCATAGTGTTTTGCTCTGTGAGGTTTAGTCCTTTCCTGTATAGCACAAGTTACATAGTATTGAATCAATCCTCTTTCGTCATCTGTTAGTTTTGCTTTTAATATTTGAGGGGATTTCAGTTCTACAAGTTCAATCATCCTTCATTCTCCTGTTCTACTACTTTATTTTTCTCCAGTTCCTCCATTAAAGCTTGGATAGCTTCTAAATACTTAATCGGCTTTCCATAATATAAACCTTGTAATCCATTACATAAATCCATCCATTGTTCCCCTGTACCAAACTTAGGTTTCCACCAGTCCTTTTTTTCGACTTTAAACATAGGAAGCTCTTTCGAAATAATAAATGCTCTATAATGCTCTAAAATCCATTTTGCTTTGTCTGTACTACATGGAGAACCTTCAGCTTGTTCAATAAAGTTTTCCAAATGAAGTTCTACAAAATGATAATGCTTATATAAGAAGGACATGTCATAAAAAGAATTATCCTCTAACTCTGGATATAGATTCATAACACATACATCTAAGATATTATCAAGTTCGTAGTTTACTAAAGATTCAAACATAGATGGGTCTTTTATAAACTCTTTATATTTTGAAATGATTACATCAATCTCATGATGATATTTACGAACCATTTCGTTATTTGTACTGTTTGCAAGTGCCTGTAACATATTTGACATTAATGATTCTCGGTCTTTTTGATATTGAGTTTTTTCAGCCATTATTCTATATCTCCTCTATATATCATTTCTTTTGTCCTTCTCGATGAGTCATTGAAAACTCATCATTTGCTCTATCATGATAAATAATATATTCTTCATTTCTTTCCTTATCGGTAAGAATTTTTATATTGTCATTTATTTTCTTTATTGAAAACTTTTCATTTTCTTTTGTTTTTTCTTCTTTTGTAGCTGTGCCTTTTTCAACTTTTAATTGAGGTTCTGTATCTGATGGGTCACATGCTGATAAAAGAAACATACTTAGAAATACACTTAAGAAAACATACAAAAGCTTTTTATGTTTCATCTGTATTACCTTCTCCTTTCATATCAACAACTACATGACCTGTACCACCGCAATCTGGACATGGCAATCCACTATCACTTATATGCTCTCGATATGAGCCTGTTCCATTGCACCAACGACAGGACTGTAATATATGACTTGTTGGTATGATTTTATCTAATGTAGTTTTTATATCTCCCTCTTCGAAGAATTCTACATATATATACTCTGCATCCCTACCAATAACAAATCCTTGCTTCTTATTACCTTTTGAAATCTCAACATCTACTATTTGACCAGGTTTTAAATGCATCTCTCCCATCACTCCTTAGATTTTTCTGTTCGCTTCATTCCTTTAAATTCATCAGCAAAGAATAATGCACCTGAAAACTCTTTGTAATTAGGGTCTAATTCATATTCTTGTAAATCCTCTGTAACTACATGCATATTCCCAATCCAACTATCTGTAAGAGTCGTTTGATTATCAATAATAGCTTGCTTAAAACTATCATTACCTTGCCATAAACGTGCTTTTCCAATGTTCACATTTCCGTGACTGTAGTATTTTCCATATTCTTTAAAAAATGTCACCTTGATAGTTAAGTCTTCTCTTTCTTCCATACTACATACCTCCTTCTAAATAATAGGATTATACAATTTCATAACGATGAGACAAATCTTTCTGGTCATTCACTGTATATTCAATGTATCTCTTTTTTCTATGTCCACTTGCAAATATCCAAAATAAACCAAATACCCTAATGCATCTCTCTGTTCTTCAAATTTATCTGCCAGTAACATTTGTAGTTTTTCTTTTGAAATTGAAGGATTATTCATTACTGTGTTCAAAATAAAATCCTCTTGTTCGATTTGGTTGTTAATCATTCTTTTCCAAACATGATATACAATTGATTTTTTAGCTTTTCCACCGCATTCACTACATTCTGGGATTGCAAATCCAATCCATCCAAAGTTAACCTTCTTCGTCTTATTGAATTCATTCCCACACTTGCATTTGAATTGTTTAGGCTTTTGTTTCTTTACAGCCCCTCTTTTTGTATATAATTCTGGAAATTCCTGTTTAACTACAGATAACATATCTACCATTTTTATCTCTCCTCTTATCTTCCTATTACAGTGATTAAAGTGTTTTTATTTGTTTATTTTCCAATGCAGAACAAAAAATCTTAATTCTCTTCTCTTTATTTCTTTGCACTTGTTTTACCCCTTTGAAATGAGGGCAAATATGTCTTGATGAACCCCTACCACTCAATATTTGATAGCAAACACACATCTCATAAGAATCCTCACCATTCAATGGGATAGAACTTCTTTTTCCTTCTTGTCTTTGAATCGGACAATCTTCCATTTTTGCATAAACTTCATCGGACATATCGGATGTTGCATAGACAGTAGCAAAAACCTCTTTTTGATTCACTTTCATCTCTCCTCAGATTTTATTATTGACTATAGTATAACAACTATTTATATTTAAGTAAAATAAAATTTACATTTCACTAATTGTTATTGTGCGGGAATATTTAAAATCATTTTTTTATAATATTAAGTAAATATGATTAAAGGATGTGATAAATCTATGGAACAAAATTATATGATAAGTTTTTTATTCACAATTTTAGGCTCAATATTTCTTTTATTAGCTATTATATTAACCCTCAACATATTTTTATTTTCCTTTTTTATTGGAATTAGTATATTTTCAAATGTATCTGCTTATTTGTTGTGGATAAAAATCATAGAAGAGCAAAAGGAAACACCACACGAACAAAAAAAAGAAAAAGAGGAATGACATCAAATCATTCCCTTTTCATTTCTTTCATAAATTTACTGATATCTACTCCTGCAAAATTTAAAGCTGATAAGGAAATCGCTAATTCTGGTGTTTTTGCCTCAATAGCCATATAACCTCTCGATTATGGAATAGCAAATTCACACTCCCATAATACACCTTCAAAACTCAAATCGAAGTAATCTAATTCTTTTACAAGTTTTTCGTTTTGAATAAGACCCTTATCATTCGTTAACTGCTTTATAATCATATAAGCATCATTATGATTCGTAGTAGGCTCAAATAAACGCACAAAAATATAGTCGTCCTTCCCTTCATTTTTCATCCATCCTTCTTCTTCAAAAAGCCCACTTGCACCTACGCCTCGTTTAAATCCCATGACTTTTTCTGCAAGTAAAGTATTGATATGTTCTAATATCTCTTGTTTCAACTGAACCACTCCTTCTATAATCGACTACCATATATCTATTAACAATGCTCTGAAATTTCTTCCTCCACACCTTTTAATTTCAAGTTCATCAAATTCGCAACTCGTCTTTTTTCATCATATTTAGGCGAGGATACCCCGACTTCTAAGCGACAGCGTAAGTCGGGGAGGAATCGCTTTCTTTCCTTTCTATTAATAATGTTTGAGCATACTCAACCCTTTTGAGTTTCTTTACACTGGCCGAGGCATGTATCTTTGTACCATCTAACAAGCGAAGGTCAAAATAGCCTGTTTTTCGTCTTCCAAAGATAAAACACTCCTGTCCTTCATAGACCACTTTGTCAAATAACTGATACCCTTTTACATATCGTTCTGCTTTATTAGATTTACGGACTCCATTTTTACCAATTGTTGCTTTGTGTAATTGACGATTGTTCTTGCGAACAAACTTCAATAGGTACACCTCTTTGCTTGTCTTTGCTAATGGATATCCACTGATACAACGTGCATCCACTTTATGTGATTTTTCTAATTTGTGTGTAATACGTGTGTGCTTTGTGATATATCCATATGTGAGTTGTACATGTGGATATATCTCTTTTATTCCGTTATAGATAAACCAACGCATGATGGTCATCTGTGAGGCATCTCGCAATGTTTTTGTTTTTCGTTGAATGGTATGCTCTAAGCTTTTTTGATGAATCTCATCATGACACGTTTCACATAACGTAATCAAATTGTCTGGGCTGTCTCCACCTGTTTTACGACTCTCGATATGATGAACATTCAGAATTTTGTCCTTTTTCTTTCCTTTACAGCGTTGACAGGTATGCTTATCCCGAAAAAGGACATATTCCCTGACATTCCAAAAGCCCATTTGTTCACCTTGTTGATAGTCTTCTCCTTGAATAGAAGGATTTTTCAGAAGTTGCGTATCAAATTGAGCGACTTCTATTATTAGCCTTGTTACAGGAAGAATGCTATGCACAAGGTTCACCACTTTGATATGCGAATCGACTTTGTGTTGCACCGAAGGGGCTAACCATCCATGAGGTTTCTTACGGTTAAGAAACCTCGCTTTTCGATAACGTGTGGTACGACTTCTTCTTGCTCTACGAAATTGTAAGCGAGTCGCCAATAAGTCTTGTATATCTGTACGAAGCTGAACTTCTGCTTCGAATACTACCTTTTGTTCTGTGGTAGCGGAAACACCAATATGCTTCGTGCCAGCATCGACACCTAATGAAATAGGTTGTTTGTACCCACTACTTCCATATAAAAGTTGAATGGTAAACGGAGTACGTTTAACCACCTTTGCTTTTTGTTGTTGTAATAAAAGTCTTGCCTTTCTTGGTGAACAGGGCATCAAAGGATGTCCCTGTTGATTTAATGTGTATACGAACATAACGTATACCTCCTTTTGGAGTGATTTGCCTCATACCCAATGTTGGAAGAGCTTGTTGTGTCTACAGCACCGTTCCTACCCAACAGAACTTTTTAACCATAGACGACAGAGCTACAGACTTGAGGAGTATCCGTAGGTGTCATAACTCAACTAACGTAGCCTGTAACAGACTGAGGGTAGTCAATCAGGACTTTTACAAGCCCCCACTTCAACCGTTAGGTAAGTGGTGGGTTATTGACCTTCAATTTGCTCCTTAATTTTCTCGCATTGTTCTCTATAACACTTTCGACACTCTTCTTCTGTAAAGAAAATATTTAATGATGTTCCTGTAATAAAACGATAACCTGTATTATCATATGGACCAATAATTTTACTAATTGGTTTTTCCTTTTTTCCGATTGGTCTGAAATGATACTCAGAATAATAAACCGTTTTATTCTTCGGTAGTTTTTTATTATCAATCACAGCTACTTCTTGAGGTGGAATATGACGGATTGGTGATTCTAAAACATTGTTATGGCGATAATCACAAATCCATATTTTATCCCCCTCATTTACTTTTGAGCCTATCATTTTTTCAAATTCTTCATAATTCAAATCAATCGCTTCCTAAAAAATATTGTTTTAATTCCTTATAACAAAAGTGAATAATAAAAATCTTGGAATAGAACCATTCCAAGATTCACTCCTATTTACTGGTGATGGAATCAACAAAAATAATAACAACATGCCCAAACAAGAGCATTGACAGTTTGAGTAAAAACAAATAGTCCTGCCAAGAATACAGAATCCTTAATAAATGATTTTCCTTCACGAATCATAATGAATTTTTCCTTTTAAAATGAATTTTGAAGTAACAACTACTAATCAACTATTTAACACACAGCATGATAAAGTTCATTTGGTTCTATTTTTCCATTCTAATGTAACGTAAAGCTTATCAAGAAGGTCAGTACGCGCATGTCTCGTATATCTTGTAGAAACTTCAAATCCTTCTTTAAGCAACTCCTGAGCAATTTAATTTCGATGTGGTACCACTTTTCTATCTAATTCAACAGTTAGTGAATAAGCGCCTTTATCCACCTCTGTTTCTGCCATTCGGATAAGGAAGTCAATATATTTCTTGCTTGTCATTTCCTTGTTATTTTTACTTGCTCTCTCATGTAATTTCTTTGCAATCATTGCAATGTCACTCCTTAATACAATTAGAGATTTTGTAACAGTTTTAGGTACCAAACATCGTTAATATCAGCATCTGTAATTTCTTTCAATTCTTCTTCAGAATTAATTTTCCCCCACCAACTACCTGCACCATAAATAATTTCTTGTAATTCAGGAACAAATATTGCAGGGTTATAGTGTCTTTTAATAGATAATTCTTTACTTTCAGGATTATGAGAGATGAACAAACCAATATCAGCATCTCCTAAAAAAATACCTAAATAAGTTTTCCCACCATACTTTTCGTTACAAGGTCTAACCTTAACTAATTGACCACATTTCCCATTATATGTTTCTGTACGTATAGCCTTATCATTAGGTTTATCAATCCCGCTGATTTCCAAAGGATATTCTATAAATTTAGATATGAACTCTGAACAGTCGATTTGTTTAGCAATTTCTTCTTTATACTTACCGTCTGGAATATCACTAAAATCTCTTTGTCCTTTTTTGCAAACAGCCTTTAAATCTGTAAAACTATTACCATACTCTATACCATGATGCTTACAACGCTCACAGTTAACGACTCTTGTCATGGTTATTCGCTCCTATCTTTATAAAATTGATAACAAATACTCCTTAACAAACTCAATAAGAATATCTATATCTTCTTTTGATGTGTTTTCGTTCATTAAAAAGAAGTTAATCATGAGGTATTTGCTGTATTCACCATCACCATGATATTCATCTGCTACAACTACTTTTAATTCAATGTTTTCTCCAATAGGAACTAAGTACTCCTGAGAACCTGAGGTAATAGGAAAGTCTAATTCATATGGATATTTTTCAATTTTATTATCCTTAATATATTCATTCACAGCGTCCAATACATCTTCACATATATCTTCTTGAAACACACCAGGATAGTTAGGACATTTTTCTCGAAAGTAATCCGATAATTGATTATTTAATTCTGTTCTTTTTTGAATTACGTGAGATGTCATTGCTACTACAAGCCCTTGTTCTTCTGCATCTCTTACAATTGCCCATTCTGATTTTTGAAGTCCCATACTAAAAACATCCCTTTCTTTTTATTTCATTATTTTATTCTATAAAGAATCTAATTTTTCTTCTGTGTATGTATTAAGTTGCATACTTGATAATCTTGTTTTTGATTCAAGTAGAACTTTCATCCACTAAAGTGTTTCACTTTCCAGACCACCATCTAATGCAACCATCTTTACTTTCACTTCATTTGGATGCAAAACAACTAATGATTCTCTTGAAAGACCACTTTTTCTGCTAATTTATCATAGAATTGATTTAATACTTGTCCTTTCATTCCTGTTCATCTCCTGTCGTTACAATTTCAAAATGTTCTTGAAACCAATCATCCCATTCTCCTCTTGAATCTGATAACCCATGTGTTTTTTTAAATTCACTAATAGATTCAATGTATGCACCTTTTCTTATTAACGGATAAAATTGTCCTTTTTTAAAATCTCGTCTTTCTGACTCAGCACTAACTACAGATTTAATGCATTTCAATTGTTTTTCACACTTTTTAAATCCTAAAACTTCATACCTTGCAGATATATCACTATGACTTAGGCACACTCGTTCTGATTCAGAACATCCATCTTCATCACAATAATTAAAATGACAGTAAGTATCATATTCAACATGGTTTGCATCAGTAATTAAAGGAACCTTTTTGATGAACCAATTCTCTTCACCATAATGAGCTTTAAATAATTGATTTGGTTTTGCATATGCAATAATATCTTCTAACTTTACAAATTCACCTTTTGTTAATGTTCTGACCATTATCGTTCACCTCATGATTTAATTGTGTAAAGGGACAATTCCTTGAGCTTCTATACAAAGGCCTACATGTTTTACCATCGTAGGATTGTTCATTTCTTTTACAATTGCTTCTGCGTCAGTCTTATTAAATGGAGTAGCTTTTTCTTTTTCATCTTCTCCAAATACATCCTCTATAAAGTGAGGTCGAGAAGAAAATCTTGCATATTTACCATTTATTAATTGAACGATATAAAGTTCATCATTTCTCATTGTAAATTCCTCCGTTCATTTATTAATTCTAAAAGAATTATATTATTTTTATAAACTATAGTCAATAATGTTTTGCTTATTTTAAAATCCAATAAAAAAGAGAGGTAAATCCTCTCTTTACTAAAGTTATTGTTTTTGTTTCGTACTTTCTGTTTGTTGCGTATTTTCTTCATCACCAAATTGAATATCAATATATTTTGCAAATGGCTTCATAGCTAAATTTCTTGCTTCTGTTTTCACTTGGTCATTATACTGTCCATTTTGTTTATCAATTAACGATATATATTCTTTTAGTAATTTACCAACCTCAGTTTTCTTATTTTCTTCTGCTAACGATTCAAGCTCTTTTTTAATTTCTTGTTTCATTTTTCCATCTTCAACAAAGAAAGTATGGTCAAGACCTAATAATATACTATATAGGTATCTACCATTTGAAGCCCAATGCTCTTTATAATTACCATCTTTCCATTTAGATTCTTTTGACTCAATTTCCTTGATTTGATTTACAATTTCTTTTAAATCAAATTTTTCTTTTTTTGAATCAAAAATTTCATGTTCACTTTGTCTCTGACTAAACTGAAGAAATTCTTTTAAACTTGTATTCATATATTTCTCGTAATTTTTAAGAACATAGTCATAATTAATTGCTAAATAAAATGTTTCTGACCCTTTGTCTTCTTTAACTTTTAGATGTAATTTTTTGGCTTCTTCTAACAATCCTTTTGCCAAACCTCCATCTAATTCTTCAATAGACTCTTCTTTTGTCAAATCTACTTTTTTATCTTTCATTGCATCCTGCAAGTCTTTTTGTAATGTATTCATTTTTACTTTCAACTCACTACTATCTTGTTGTAAAGAAAACATATAGGCATTGATTACATCCGTGGCATGTTCTTTATCTAATTGCATAATTTTATTTTTGAACTTAGCTTCTACTTCATATCCACTTTTTCTATCTGCAACCATCTTATTTACATCATTTACAAATGATGCTTGGTCCTTATCATCTAATTTATTTGTTGTATTTGTGCTACAACCGACTAAGATACTTGCTAACAAGCAAGTAATAGCAATTGGTTTTGAAATTTTTAAAACCAACATATTCAACCCCTCTCAAAATATTAATTATCGAAGTAATATATATACTCGAATAGCATCTTCAATTTCATCTTGTAAATGATTCATATCTATTTGGAGTTCATCATTAATTAAAATATCTGCAATTTTATCTGCATTTTTGATAAGCTCATCTTGGAATGCCTCATTAAATCCCTTTTTATATACTCCTTCTTTACAATAGCGAATTAATTCTTCTTTGATTTTTTCTTTTAACATATTCTCACTTCCTTACTTTTTATAATTTCCATATTTATTGTAGACAGATAAGAAGAAGTATATTTATATAATTGGTTTTATGATGGGTTACTTTCTTTGATACTAATAATCTTGTTCATTCCACGCTTAAAATCAATTTTAAAATGATGAATTCCTTTCTCTGTTGGAACAGAAAGTGTATATACTGTAACAGCTCTGACATTTTTATCATCATGCAGATACCCTGTGATTGCTTTCTTATTCATTTCTTGTTTCGTGAATTTAGATAACTGATATAAAGCAGATGCACTTTTCTCTGACAGCCCCATTTTTTTCGCAAGTTCAGCAAATTCAGGGCTATTTTCTTTTACTTCTTCATTTACTACTTGTTGATGCAATCCTTTACTATCCATGCTGTGCAAAAATGTATTTAGTTCTAATAGAAACTCATTATGAACATTTGATTCCATTGTGCTTTCTCCCATTAATGGAGACTCTGTGTGTTCAGATTCATGAATACTTCCTACCTTATTTGATTTTTCAATTTTTAACTTATCATTTAAAATCAATTCAATCGTCTGAATATCAAATGTTTTATCATCATCCACACTGTTGATATCAATTATCGCTTTATATTTTTCATTGTTATCAATCATCTGCTTTCCGAAAGCAGTTAATGTGATAGAATCTACTTTTCGATGTTCCTTTTTATACATATCAGCTAATGTTTCAAAAAAGGCATCTTCATTCGATTCATAATTATTTGTAAAAACAGAATGCAACAATTTATACATACTTTTTCCATTTGACATCGCTTTTAAATAGGAATCTTTTTCTTTTATGATAGATTCTATTGTTTTTAATTGATTATCCATAGAGTCTAATGAATCTAATTCATTTTGAATATCTTCTATTTTCAGTCCTGCAATTTTAGGGATTTTCTTCTCTTTTTCTTCAGGCTTTATTTCTTTGACAAATGACTTAAATGGGATTTTATAGTATGTACAACCAGACATAACAATAGAGCTACTTAAAACCATTGCACATAGGGTTATTATTTTTACTCTGCGATTCATCCAATCACCTCTTTCTTAAAATCAAGAAAGTCATGTTTTTGAGATTCAAATGTTGGAACCCCGCCTAAAATTTCAAATGTAATAAATACAGGGTTAGGAAGATAGCTTAGCAAGATGTTGTAATCAAGTAATCCATCCTTTAATTTTCGAGCAACCAATGTATTTTTTTCTGTTTTCTTTAAGTTTGCAAGATGTAATTCTTTTACATTTATCCAATTAATCTTTTGTAGCACATCAATAAAATGAGAGTCATCATAGCCACAAGCGATATATAATTGTGGGATATCAATTGTCATTTTCACTTCATGACTAATCGCAATAACCTCTTCTGGCAGAGAAACATGTAATCTTGCATTACTTCGATTTTCTATAAAAACAGGACAATCTGTTTCTTCCTCAATTTTTAAACATAACTGTTTAAAGATATGCCATCCCATTTTCTTTTTTGAAGGAGGATGAATGGTAATTCCATAGACTTTTGTTTCTTTTTGGAGTAAATAAATAATCCTTATATACTCTTTATATCGAGACAAGATGTTGTTTTCACTATACCCTTTCTTTGTCCAATCTCCATGCAAAATAACAGGAAGTGGTGCATATGCCGTATATTTTTCAAGTGCTTCTTCCGCTGTTAAACCACAAATATCAAGTTGTACATAATCTGCTTGTGTAGAGGCTTTTTTTATACTCATTTGACCAAATTTCATTTTAATCTCTCCTTAATCAAGAAAACATCCATACCCAATAAATTCACGAAATCCAAGGCTTTCGATACCCAAATTTTTATATAAAAAATCTTTTGGCATTGAATAAGAAACGAACCACATAAATAACTGGAAACACATATCTGCATCTACATAATAAACATCTTCATTGGTTTTTACTTCAGTCGAGAAACCCATAGTTTTCCACTCATCTATAATTTCTTTATCTATAAAGTTATCTCCATAATCTGTTAAAAGCGGAATTGCGGTTTTTGTAGGTGAATCTTCTCTATTAAAATAAGCTTCATCATGCAACTTGTAGCCTAATTTCGTACATGTATTTTGATATGATTCTATTAACTTTTCTTTTTGATAATTTGTGACGATAACAAAGTCTTTAGACTGACCATGACCATCTCCACTATAATCTCCTATTGGGACTTTATACATATAAGGCAGAATATTATTTTTCTCCACCTTTCTCCCTCCCTAATAATAATGCAGAATAATCGTTACTATACTTCTCTCTACATACTGAATATTGCACTTCCACAACCAGACCTTGTGATTGTAGTTCATCCACCGCTTTTTTAAACTCTTCATCAAATTCATTCGCATATGCCGAAATAAATCTATGGTCTTTAATCATATATATCCTCCTCTTATCCCTTTTCACAAATAGCTACAATACTATCGGGATAATTAATTAGCTTTTTTATTTTTAAATTGGATTTTTTAAGTAACGCTTCAAATGATTCTTTTGAAAAAGGCTTTTGAAATGTCCTCACATTCCCCTTCCCTAATACAAACCCATCCGAAAATGATTCAATCGTTTTTGCTTTCATGATAGATTTTTCTCTACGAACTTCAATGTAGGCAATACCTTCATTTTCAAGCAATAGGTTTATATTACTTAATACTTCAATTCGTTCGTGTTCTTTTGGAATTACATTTAGTACAAAACTACATAGAATACGAGAAAAACGATGAGATATTTTTAAGTCATATAAGTAAATAGATTGCCAAACCCCATGAAAAGAACTCATTTCTTCAGGACTCCAATGAAATACCTGCTTGGGTGTATCTAAAATATCTACTATAAATCCTTCATCTCTTAAAAACTTAGCATTGCGTAATCGACCTGCTCCATAATCAAGTACATTATGATTCATATAATTTGAATCACTGTATAAAAGACTTGTACTCTTTGAAATCCCATTTCTAATTGCAGTTTTTTCAACACTAATTTCAAAGTTTTTCAAAACTAAAACCTCCGTTATATATATTCAATCACATTACATTAACTATAGTCAATGTAAACACCTTAAAAAAGCCTTACACTGTAAGGACTTCACCTACTCTATTTTCATCTATAACAATTGAACTTCTTGATTTTAAATTCAATGCTTTTCTCAATTCAGGATTTAGTCTAAATACGACACCGTTTGTACCCGAAACAAGTTCTTTCCATATTTTATCCACCGTTTTTTCTTTCATTGTTGTCAGTGTTATCATTTTCTCTTTTGCCACAAAACCATATTCTTTATAGCAATGATGAAAATAATCCTCTAACATCTCTCGCTCATGCTTATGTTTCTTTGAACCACCAGAAGTTGTTTGAACATAAATGTCTTCTGAAAATTCATTTCCAAAAATTTGAGAAACCTTATCTTTTGTTAACGTATGATATTTAATATTATTTTGTATTAAAACTTGTGCTCTATCTTCTGCAATGTTAATTACATCTTCTATCGTTTCAACCATATAAAAAGAAATAATGTTCCGTTTTTCTTTATACTTCTTCATTTCTTCTTTCGCTTGGTTTAAAAATTCTAAAGGAATTTCATCCTCTTTCATCTTCCGAATAAATCCTAACACAGCAAACAAATTCATGAATTGATTGATGACAGATGTTGAAAAATTGGGGAAATAGTTGTATTTAAGATACTTTGTGGACACGAAAAAGATAGCTTGATTTTGATAACTCAAATGTTTGCTGACAAGCGTGTTTAATCCCACTCTATTTACTACTTTCAAAATTTCAAATCTATCTCCTATAAGTTTATATAAATGAGGATATCGTTTAGGCAATATACAATCCAAAGAATCAATGTTCTCTTCATATTTTTGTGCTTGAACATGTAGCCATTTATCTTCCCATATTAAACCGAATTGATGATTTGCAAGTCGAATCGTTTTACCAATTTTTTTGTTATAATACACACTTAGCAAATCTATTAAATCAAGTGAATTTGTAACGTCTGCTTTACTCCTTGTAAAATATCTGCAATGTCCTGTTTCACTCATACTAATCCACGCATGGTTTCCTTTAATGAATGGACATTCAAAGAAGCTATTCATTTCTGTCGCATTTATTATCACTTGTGTTAAGTCTACTCTTCCATAAATGTCACTAATATTTGAATATCCATATCGAACATTTTCAATAACTAATTCTGTTATTTTTTGCATATTCAATATTTCATTTCTTTTTTCATAGATTAAATTATGGATTCGATTTCTTTGGAACATGTTGATTGGGAAAAAATTAGGAATGTATTGCACTCAACATCCTCCTTTCATCACTTATTTACTATAGTCAATGAAATTATAGCACATATATTTTATATTTCAATCACATCATGTATGTTGTATTAAATATTTTTATACTTTTCCTTCAATGTCAAAACCTCATTCGGTAGTTTTTCATACCAAGCAGGTAAAGAAAATTTAAACAGGTAGTGACGGCAAGCCTTGTATTCTTTTTGTATTAACTTAAACGGATGTTTGTTTACATTATAAGCATTGCATTTAAAAACCGTCTCTAAGAATACAAGATACCTTTGAAAGCATCGCTGAACGACTTCAATAGAAGGTTTTTGTATACTCTTATCTCGAACAACCCCCAATCGACAACCAATTAAATATTCAAGAACACCTCGTTCTTCCATAATGGCTTCTTTTTCCGACAATTGAATCCCCCATGATTCCAATAATGAATGACCATATTTAGGGTTCTCAAATTGACGTAATATATCGTCATAATGATGTTGAATATCTGCTATTGCCTGAAAATACTTTACATGCACTTCTACACCACTCTTTTCTCTATTAATCTTCTAATATCGCTAACGATTCACTAACCACTTTAATTTCTTTTCCTAACACACATCGGATACTATATAAATCTATCCCGTAATTATATTGTGATAATTTCAATTCATCTGTAATATCTGCCCCATTAAATAGATTAAATGCAACAGCAATTATCATTCGTTTCTTTTCGTTGAACTCATTATTTAAAACTTCAAACAGTTTTTGATTGTACTCCATATAAGAACCGTCAAAAGAATACAGTTGGCTAATCATTTCATCTGAACATTCTATTGATGTTAACAAGTAGATGATTGCATGTTCTTTTTTTGATTTTATATAGGAAATAAAATGATTGTATTGTAACTGATGAGACTCATTAACAAAATTCATATATATTCACCCTTCTCTATAACTTTCGTTGTAAACAAATAGTATAACAATCATTAACTATAGTCAATGATTGGCATTTGTACGTGTAAAGAATTTTTTACTAAAAAGATTTATTTTTCTTTCTTAATTTGATATAATTGGAAGGTAGCATACCTAATAAAGGAGCTGTCCCTATTGAAATTAATTGTTTCTAAGCAAAGCAAGTCGAATGTCTTATCAAACATACACCCTGGACGAAGTACAACGTTGTTTCTTTCGGATGAAGAAATACATCTATCAAAAACATTAATAGAAAAAGAATTGTTCTTTATAAAAACACAACAATCAAAGTCTAAAGAAGAAAAGGATATTAAAAGTGTTTCATTTTGGAACCTGATGGAATCTATGTTTAAAACTACGCATAAAAAATTAAAACCTAAAACACAATTAAATTTTGGTGAGTTAGATAGTTACTACGGGGTTTTAGAAATGAGTGTAGTCGATATGACAAAATCAATATTCACACTGGAATCTATCAAGACAATACAATCTTTAAAATTAAAAATACAAGCTATACATCGTGAATGTATAGCTGAATAAAGGAAATATTTTTCATAAAAATTGGAGATAAGAAACTTGTCCTCATTGTGGAAGTTCAGTACAAAATGTTTAGGGCACAGTGGATACTTTCAATGGTCTGAAGGTTTGACCATAAAATAACATTAGTGTCCTATCAATGTAATTCTTATAATAATACATTCAAAAATTAGTCGGATAAATGAGAGGAAGATAAAATTGAAACAAAATGAAATAATAAAGATGTTAGAAAAATTAAGTATGAAAGAAAGAAAATCCTTGGAATCAGCAATTTCTGCCATTTATTTTGCGGATAAATCTGATTATCTTAGTTCCTTGTGGGAAATTGTAACAACAATTATCGGTGAGGATATTGATGAAGAAGGAGTAAACATAGAAAACATTCTAAAGCTTCTTGACCCTGCATTAATCAATAAATAATACTACATATAGCTAAAAGCTCACTCAATTTACATGTAGTTTCTAAATAAATATTAGATTGGAGGTGCTTTTTACATGGAAGGTTTCCGTACAGATATTTTAGAAATTGCTAAATACTTTATTTTCAAAGGAGGAAATAGCGAAAAATACGGGGTTACAAACATGAAATTACATAAATTACTCTATTTTGCTCAAGGATTTCATTTGGCCATTTTTAATAAACCTCCTTTTTTGGAAGGCATATATATGTATGAATATGGTCCACATATTGAATCCGTTGATAATAAATATCAAAAATACACTTACAATACAATTCCTGAAGAATACAATAATGACTTTTCGTTTAGTCAAGAGACACGATTATTTCTTGATTATATATGGAATATATTCAAGTTCTATACACCTAAGGTATTAGAAGAAATTATAACTAACGATGAACCTTGGAAACGTGCAAGAAAAGATTTATTTCTTTTTGAGAGGCCTACAGAACCCCTTGATTTAAAATTCACAAAGGATTATTTCAAAAAAGAATACATCGTTTCATGAAAATGTTATATGAAAAATATAAGATTGATGTAAAACACTATATGAGGAGTAAAAAACGTGATAAAACGATTTTTCAAGGATATGCCTAAGGAATTAAACACGACAGCTAAATGGAGAATAGAGATATTGGCAATTTTCCCTATGAAAGAGAACGTTGTTTATAGCAATACTTATCAAGGACGGTTATGGGTTGCTTATATGAAAGTGAGGATTAAAGCATTATTAAAAGATTGGGCAACAAGAGAAGATTATTACGGGGTTGGATGGCGTATTAGAAAAGAAAGTTAATACATAAACTTGTTTTAAAATTCACCAAGAATTATTTCAAACAAGAATATATAGTTGTACTAAAAAGACGCAAAGAGTATCATCTCATGCGTCCTTTTAGTGTATTTATTGTTTGTTGTTCCTATTCCTATCATTCCTTGTTGTTAACAATTCTCCTGGACTTAAAGAGTCATAGAATGGGGCAGTTGGAGCAACCCATAACACGCCTGAACCTGTAAATGTTTGTAATAACCCTTCACCACTTAACATAGTCCCTGTTAAGCTCTTAGCTGATTTTTCTACACTAAATCGAATATCCCCAGAACGTAAAACTGCAAAATTTCCATCTATTTGTGCTTTTTCATTATCCAAATGATATTCAATGATTTCATCCCGTGGTACAGGTAATTCTAAAACAACCAATCCTGTTCCCTTTAGAGAAACTTGAAAAAATCCTTCTCCTCCAAAAACAGCAGAACTAATATTTTTTTGAGAAACAGGACCCACTTCAATATCTGCGGTACTGCAACAAAACATCCCTTTATCTACAATGATTTCTTGATTATTGAGCTCCATAATTGCGTAATGTTTCAATGTAGGCTCTAAATAAATCTCCCCTACTCCACTATACACAGGTTTAATAGCTGATTCATTTGTTAAAGAACCCTTAACTATGTTTTTAAATAAACCTGTTACTCCACCATTATTTACTTCGCAATCAATATGCCCCTTCAACATATATAAAGCTCCTGCTTCTGTTTTCACTGAACCATTTCTCAATGTGATTCTGACTTGCTTAAAAGTAACATGAGCCTCTTTAGCGAAATATAGTTTCATTGCATTATCGACATCCCTTGCACCCTTTAATTGAGGAACCTCTAATATTTCGATTTTCATTTGGTCATTTTCTTCTACTTCTAATATTTTATACATCTAATCATCTCCTTTTTATATGATTGTTGTATTGTAGAAAAAGGAGAGATGAACTATTCGACAACAAAAAAAGATGAGGGTTTTACCCCTCACCTTACACTTCAATACTTTCAATTTCTTTCATTTGGTCACCATCAGACTCAATAATCGTTCTTACTAAGTCTAACAATCTATCAGAATAACCTCTCACATAGATGACTGAGCTATCCTTAGACACTTTATGACCTGATTCGGACAGTTGCCAAATGATTAACTTCGCTCCAGTCTCCTGGCTAATTTCTAACCATGCATTCTCAATGCTATCAGCAGGTTCATTATCCGTAAAAAGAATAACATAATCCTCATTTTTATAAGACTGAAGTAACTTGTTGAACTGTGTTCCATATCCAACAAATGTATCCTCTATATCATTTGCCATTTTAAAAACATCATCCTGAGAACGAACATCTACTTTTATTGCCGTTGAAGCTACTGCAACTACATTTGTATTACTATGAGATTTCTTTACCATAGCCCCAAATAAAGTAGCGATATCCATCGGTGTTAATCCACCAAGTGAATAAGCATTCATAGAACTTGAAGTATCCACACCAACTAATAGTGATTTGTTTTTATTAATAGAAAATGCCTCTTGTGCTACATCTCGAAGCAACTTTCCTAAAGCTTGTTTAAATTCAGGAGTTACCACCTTTTTATTAGCCTGAATCAGAGCAAATGGTAACATATTGGAACGTTTATAGTCCTCTTTATTTGCAATTTTTGCAGAAACCATGTCAATAATTCTTGAAGGAATCGCAGTTTCCATTACAACGTCTTGCCAGAAATATTGTCCGATACTCGGGTTATATACATGCTCGTTTCTAACCTCTGTTGCAAATACACGTTCTAAAGCAACTAAATTTAAAATAAGTGCATTATAATTCAATCGCTCATATACAGTTGCGTACAAGCGTTGTTTATCTTCAGGAGACAAATTAGATACAGAGTGTTTCACTTCTTCTAACTGAATAGAGTGTTTGCGAACTAAATCATCCATATCAGTTGAATAAACACCTTCTTCTAACCCGCTAATCACAAATTTTAACGCTTGAGCTCTTGAGAATGTTAATTCTCCTTTAGAGATATATTTCATGAGATTTTGGTAATCCTTGTCTTCCGAGAAAGGTCTTGTGACTTTAGCAATATCACTAATTTTGTTTTTATAGCGAGTCGCCTGATACTCATTAATGAGTTGGATAAAACGAGTATTCACTTCTCTTTTTGCAGAGCGTCCTAAACCTTTTCGAATACCGCCTTTTCGTGAAATTTCAACAAAGTTATAGAGCATGTTAAAATTACGAATTACTTGTGGAAATGCTTTTTTAAATAAAGATTTATCTTCCAATGCAGAAACATACACCATCCAAATTGTTGGAACCAATTTTAGCTTTCCTTGAACAGCTCCATAAACCGCACATTTCGTTGCAAACTCAGGTTCTTCTTTTAAAGCACGTTGGAACACCTCCCCTGCATTTTTCAATACATCTTCTTGCTTTGTATAAAAAGTCCCGTTTAACAGTCCTAAAGTAAACAATTCTACCAGTTGCTCTTTAAAGCTATTCTTGTATGCTAAAGCACCCTCTTTTGTTAACACCTTATCAGAATTCATGAATTTCACTTTATTGATTGTATTCATAACTTAACACTCTCCTTTTGAATATATGGATTTTTTAATTTAATACTAAAAGAATGAGCCACAAGAAGATATATCATCCTCTCATGGCTCATTCTTCTAAAACATGTAACATGTTTATATAAAATATAACGAAGAAGAAGGTGCAAGACATTGTAGGATGTAATGTATCTAATCATTTTACAAGATTAGATACCTGCACGTTACTTTATTCACATGCAAAATACCAAAATTTCTTTTTGGACTTCAAACCTTAAATATCTTTTGTCAAATTTAATGTAGTCTTGCGAGCACCTCGTTATACTTTTTCTACGGATTGTAGAAAATATAAGAAATGAGCTTTGAGGAAGAAGTAATAAGACAGTTATGAGTGTTTCGTATAAACAACCCAAGTTTATTTTTTAAAATTTGTCGTATTTGAATGTAGTCTTATCAGCACCTCAAAAATATAAGCAGGAAAAGAGTAGTTTTCACAGTTCTTCTCCTGGTTCCAAGGAAAGAAGAGTTTTCACAGTTACTTCCTTGATTAAAAGTAAGTTATAACTTAGGTAACCTCCAACCGATCAATTACCTATATCAGCTCATTAAATGCTCACTTGGCATAAAACTCAACTAACAGGAACCATCCACAATCATTTATGTTCCAACCGTATTTTCGATATAACCCTACTTATCATGAATAAGCAGAATTATTTAGTTATAACCTTGACGACCTCCGACCCAATCATCAACATCAACCCAAAAGTAACAAGAACATTGTCTTTTACAATAAGTTGATGGGAATCTATCCCACAGCTTTTAGTTCCAACCACAGCTTTAATATATCTTTAAAAGTTCCACCTCGGAGTACAACTTTTATCTTGATGAAGAAGAAGGTGTAAGACACGTTCATTTACCAATCTGCATGTTTTATGTAGTCTTACAAGCACCTCATCAACTATATTTAAATTATAAAACAATTATATACTATAGTCAATGAAAATATTATATATTTTTCTTTATAAAACCATTTTTACGTCTTATAAAAGCATTTTTCGATTTAGAATTAATATAATAAGTAATGATTCACGTTGAACAAGCAACGAAATAACTCGACAAGGGAGAATAAATACCTCATCCCGTCTGTCTGGACTATGGGTGCCAGATTGTTGACAGACAACATAAAAATCTGTGATTTACCTCTTGAGGTTAGAGGGTTGGCGAGCAACATTAAAACTTGTTTTATGTTTCAGCCGTAAATAAAAAAAGTTAATAACATAACTTAACAAAAAAACAGACCTTACTTTTAATAAAATATTTTAGGGTCTGTTTTTTCTTTATGCTTCTTCTATAATGTCACCATCAGCTAAAACTTAGTCTCCTATCATACAAGAAGCTTCATCAAATACTAAGAAAAATTGTATGATATAAGTTTCATCTCTTTTTATAAGTTACCGAAAAAACGGCAACTTTATATAAAAATAATCTTTATTATAATTGTTTCTTCTCTCATTTATTCAATAAATGTTTGTAAAAAGCAGAGCGTATTGGATTGTTTAAAATCTCTTTTATTTCACTTCGAATAGTCTCATTTAATTCCGCATTCCCTAACATGAGCATAACGTATTTATTTTGACCACTTTGACTGGTTCCAATAAAATCTCCTGTACCTCTAAGTTCTAAATCTTTTTCCGCAATTACAAATCCATCTGTAGTCTGGCACATTGTTTCTAATTTAGCTCTCCCTATTTCAGTAGATTTTTCTGAGAGTAACAAACAGTAAGATTGATAACTTCCTCGTCCAACTCTCCCTCTTAATTGATGAAGTTGAGCAAGACCAAAACGTTCTGCATTTTTAATGAGAATGACAGTAGCATTCGGAACATTCACTCCAACTTCAATAATTGTGGTAGAGATGAAGACGTCATATTCTTTATTCGCAAACTTTTCTAATTCTGCATCTATCTCTTGTTGTTTCATTTTTCCCGTAGCCATCCCTACTTTCATTCCTTTTGGCTCAAAATACTGTATAGCTTTTGCAAATGCTTCCTCTACACTCTCAACATCTTTCAAGACATCACTACTACTTTCTTCTACTAAAGGACAAACAATATATGCTTGTCTTCCTTTCTGTACCTCATTATAAATTTTATGATAAGAATTATCTTCTGCTGTAATTAAGATTGTTTCGACAGGTTTCCTCCCTTTTGGCAAGGATTTTATATTCATCACATCTATGGAATCACCATGTATTGTCATCGCTAAACTACGAGGAATTGGTGTAGCAGACATAGATATCGTATGCACTCCCTTACTGGCCTTTAATTGCAGTAATTCTCTTTGTTTCACTCCAAACCGATGTTCTTCATCTACAATTGTAAGTGCTAACGATTGAAACTCTACATCTTTCCCTAAAACTGCGTGAGTCCCTACAACAATATCAATTTCACCATCCTTTATCCCTTTCACAATCTTCTTCCGTTCTCTAACCTTCAAGTCTCCTGAAAGGTAAGCCACATTCACTCCAAACAGAGCAAAACGTTCTACTAATTCTTCATAATGTTGTCTTGCTAATACACTTGTAGGACACATTAACGCTCCCTGATAACCGTTTTCTACAGCAATCAATAAGGAGAAGATAGCAACCATTGTTTTTCCACAACCAACATCACCTTGGATTAGAGCGTTAACCCTTTCTTTCTTTTTCATTTTAAGCGAAATCATTCGCAATGCATTTCTTTGACCCTCTGTTAAATCAAACGGTAAAGAATCCATTAGTCGTTTCGATAATTCAAATTTCTCTATTTGAAAAGGCGACTGTTTCATCTGGCTCTTTTCATTTGCTAATAAATTCAAATTAAAAAAGAATAAATCGTCAAACAAAAATCTTTTTTGCCCCATCTGCACCTCTTCCATCGTTTTGGGAAAATGAATATATTGTAATGCTTTATGAAATGAAGCAACATCAAACTTCTTGATTATACTGTTTTCAAGATATTCATCCGAATGAACAATAGAGTAAGCACTATTCATACAACGTGTTAAATACTCATCACTCATTCCCTTGATTTTTGAATACACAGGTAAAATGCCAGGCTTTGTTTCTGAAGAAAGCCCATATAACACAGGATTTGCGATTGAAACAAACTTCCTATAGCTATAATTTATCGTTACCTTCCCACAAAAGATGTATGACTCACCTTCAATAAATTTCTGAGCAATATATGGCTGATGAAAAAAGCTAATATAAATAATAGAAGCTCTTTTATCTTCAACTTTCAAAGTAACAGCATGAGGCTTGATTTTAATTTCTTTCACCACACCTTCCACAGATTGGTATTCATCTGCTACTACATCTTTCACAAAATGTATCTGTCTAAAATCAAAATACTTCCGAGGAAAAAAACGAATCAAATCCTCTATTGATTCCATTCCCTTTTTAATGAATTGATTTTGCTTTGCTTTTGGTATATTTAATCGTTCTAATTCGATAGTAACCCCCTCCTTTTATTTGACTCTAATCTATGTTATGAATCCAGATAGCCAATTAAAAGCATTTATGTGCATAGTTGGTTCTACCATTTCGATTTATACTTCCGATACTTTTTACGTAATATATTCTATAGAAATTGAAGGTGGTGATAAAAAATGAAGGAATGGTTCTACCAACTCTTTAATCGAGGTAAAAAAAATTCTTCTACCTATCTAAAGTATGAAGATGGAGAAATAATCTCTTTAAAAACATCAGATAAAAATAAATTAAAAGATGATTTAATCAAAGAGAAAGAAAGAGACAAAACGACTTTTCAAGAAGAAACCTCTTCTCAAAAAAAGGATTTTCAAACACAAAATTCGAATATCGATACCCCTAATATAGGAAAACGATTTTCTAAAGTACTCATACTCTTATTTCTTATTATTTTATTCGCTTCATTTTGTCAGTTTTTTTATTATTTCATCTCAAAAAACACTACCATTATTAATGGTGATAAAAATGTAGATAACGTTACAAAGAAAGTAGAAGGAACTAAAGAAAATGTTGCTAAAAAAGAAAAGGAGAAGGATTTGGAGGCAAAATCAGTTTCTAAAATAACCCCTTCATCAGAAGAAGCAGAATCAAAAGAAAAAGAATTGAAACCTATTTTTTCTTTCGGGCAAAAATCTTTAAAAGTAGAAAAAATGACAGATAAAAAGAAAGAACTTTTGTCACTTTCTTCTGAGACTCATAATTTTTTATTAGATTCATTACTTAATTTAAAATCAGAAGTTATTTTCTACGAAAAAGGAAAATCCAATCAATATATCTTTACTAACGAAACAGATTCATTAGCACAACATATTAGTAACGCTAAAAAGTCTCTTCTTTCAAAAGAAAAAGAGATGAAAGACGAAAATATGTCTGCTATTTTCACTAATCTTCATGATAGATTAGTAGCTTTAGATGGATTAGTTCAAACTCTTAGAACAATTGGTAGGGAACAAATTATAGATACTACAAATGAATATATTGGAAAAGAAAACAATGCTTCTGATTCTTATCAAGCTGAGTTTAAAAAAGTATTGGATTCTTATGGAATTAACTACAAAACAATTGAAGGAAAAATCACATATGAACTATAAGTAAAGAGAAGACGAACCTTCTCTTTTATTTTTTTGTGTATATAGGTTTATGTTTCGGAGGGGTTTTGTATTTTGGTTATAATATAAAATATTGTGAACATAACAAAATATGTAATAAAATATTAATTTCTTTTAATACATCAAATATAAAAAATTATAGTGCCTTTTGTTGACGTTCTTTGATTTTTCATAGTAAAATCAATTAAGACGTTAGAAACATTAAGGAGGATTCCTTTCATGACTAAAAACTGCGATAGAATGATTATTGTAGACCCAGGTAAAAATGCAGTAAAAGTATTTTCTTTAAAAGAAGATGGTACTTTAGATAAAGTATTCAGCTTCCCTTCAAAAACAGAAACAAAACGAAACTTCCGTGGAATTGATGGTTCAAGTGCTCTTCAATTTAAAGTCGAGATTAACGGACAGAAATACATCGTTGGTGAAGGTGTAAAGCGTACATACAACTTTGAAATCACAAAAAATAATGACCATCATAAATTATGTGTTCTTACTGCAATTGCTAATATTGTAGAAAAAGATAATGAAAAGATTGATTTAGTAGTTGGCTACCCTTCAAGTGATTTTGAAAATGAAAAACAACGTAAAGAATTTGAAGAATTACTTTTAGGTGATAAAAAAGGTGAAATTTCTCTTCACTTAAATGATGAGAAGAAAACATTCACAATTAGCTCAATAACTGTAAAACCAGAAGGAATGGCTTTATTCCCTCGTATGCAATCAAAAGAACAAAAAAACTTCCATATTATTGACATTGGTGGACAAAACGTAAACTACAGAGAATACGATGCAAAAGGTAATACCGTTAACTCTTGTAGTTTAGATAAAGCAGGTATTAACCATTTAGAGCAATACATTAAGACTGAATTACGCAAGGTTGTACCAGCAGATGAAATCAATGTATCTGAACTTGATGTTTTACAATCTATTTCAGATGGTAGAATCGTAGAAGTTAATAATATTGATGGATATAAAGATAGTGCCGAATTCATCGAAGATGTAGTATGTACATTTATTGAAATTCGTATTATTGATGAGTTGTCTGGTCGTGGTATCAGCATTGAACAAAAAGGACACTACATTATCTTCTCAGGTGGGGGTTCATTACGCTTAGAAAACTATTTAAAATCTCTATTACCACACAACACTTCCAATATGGACTTTTCTAAAACAGCAAAATGGGATAATTGCATCAGTTATGCAATGAGACACATCCCTGAAGTGCAAAAAGATAAGAAAAAGTTAGTTGCTATGTTTGCTAAAATCGTTTCTCAAGTAAAAGAAAAAGATTTTGAAAAAAGTCGAAATCCTTTCCTTAAAGAGGATGATAAAGTAGCACTTTAAGAAGCAGGATATAATCCTGTTTCTTTCCATAAAGGAGAATGCATATGGATAAGAGTAAATATAAGAAACATATAAATGTCTCCCTTCAAAATAAAAAGTATTATGATTCAATTAACCCTGTATTATTAAGATGGGCCGCTAATAATGAAAATATGTCAGAAAAGGTTAGTGAATCTATCCTAATGGCAGTTCGATTAGAATCTTCAATAGGGATAAATAAGTTGATGAACACGTTTGAAATGATTGAAAAAACGCTTCAAATTTATTTCCCTGAAAAAAATACTACTTATAACGAAGCGGTAGAAAAAGCATTTGAAAAAATCGTTAATGTAAATGGAGCTATGTTATCTGATTTTATAACAAATCCTGTTCAATTTTCAGAAGTGCAATTACAATCTTCTCAAAAACAAAAACAAGAACCAACAGATTCTTTTACAACTGATTCTATAACAGAACATAAACCTGTTGAAAAACCAGAAGTAATAGAGGAATCTAAAGTTGAAATAGAACAGGAATTTAAAAAATCGGAAAAAGAAGAAACTGTTATTGATAGAAGCGAAACACCTCAAACAGTAGACGAAACGCCAAAAGAAGTAACAACGGGAGATGTTCCAGAAGAGAAATTAGAAAATGATACCGAAGCTTCTACTTCTAAAGAGTCTAAGGAAGACGAGAAATTAGAACAGAAAAAACTTCCTGAAGAGTCTGAAGATGATAATAAAAAAGAAGAAAACGAAGTAGAAATAACAGACGATGATGTAAGTCTATTATTCGGTAAGTAAATGTAATTGAATAAACTGATTTTTAGAAGCTACTTATTTATGTAGCTTCTTTTTTATTTATCTCATTATAATTCTTTCATTTTTGAATAAAATAAGTAGATTATATAAAAAACAGGTAATTTTACAATTTTATTTTTAAGGAGAGAATATGATGAATCAAACAATGTTAGAAGCTACTCAACAGGTCGAGGAAAATACACAAAAAACAAATCAGGTTTACAGTACAGTTTACTACAAAGGGGAAGATGTAGAAAACGCCCTACTACATGCAAACGAAACTGATTATCAAATTTTTGCAGGATTAAAAGAATTTACCCCCAAAGGTATGGTGTATACGGTAAAAGAACGCTTTACACAAAAAAAGCCAAAGCACGGAGAGATTTGGACTGTCGATTTAGGTGTGAATGTTGGGTCTGAAATGAATAAAATCAGACCATGTGTTATTGTTTCACCCGATAGTTATAATGAATCTCAAAAATTAGTAGTAGTTGTGCCAATCACTCATGCTGATAAAAGTTTAGATTGTCACATGAAAATAAACTCGGAGTTACTTACAGATAGAGATTGTTCTATTAATGGGATTATAAAAGCAGAACAAATTCGAACTGTTTCTCACGGACGTTTACATAAGCACAAAGGAACTTTGTTAGAAAAAGGATTAAACGAATTAAAGCTTAAAATGAGAAATTTTTATTGCTAATCAATTCATTCGTATAAAATGATTCTTCTATTAAGTGGAGGTAACGGAAATGAACAATAAAAAGTTAATGAAAAAAATAATTGATTTAGATACTCAATTTTTAGTAACAAGAGAACAAAGTCGAAGAGTAATGGTACAAATTGAAATAATTAGGAAGGCGTTTGGTGTAAAAAATAATGAAACCAACGAGCCTGTTAAGGATTATGAGAGAGAACTTGTCTTATCTGATAATGATATTAGAAAAGAATTTAATAAATACATATCATTTTGGGATTGGGCTAAAGAAAAAAACGACACGGACAAGGCAAAGGAATTTGAAAATCAAATTTACTATTTTATTGAAGGTGTAAGATTTTTTAATGATAATTTAGCAGATGAATTTCAGAAATCTATAACTGGTCAATAAAAAGATTATCTTCTAAAAAGGATGTTTTGTTAATAAAAACATCCCTCTTTTATTAAATGGAGGGTTTTAAAGTGGATTTTAAAGACATTCTAAATCACGTACAAGAAAATGAAAGTGATTTAACGGTTGTCAATATTGGAAAGAATTACTTTACTATAGAGAACAAAGAAGGTTATCAAGTGTATTTGCAAGTTGCAACGCTTGGATTTGGTTATAGTCTTTCATCTAAAGTTAAACATAATAAAATGTATTGGGAATATATCCTACTGGAAAACAGCGTAACTATATCTGAATTTACAGAAGCGATTTATAAGACTTTAGAACATAGTAAGGAAAGAACGTTAAAAGCGGAATGATAGAAAAAAGTGCATGTTATTAAATGGAGGGTTTTAAAATGAAGTCAGTTATTGAAAATGGTAAAAAGTATTTCGTTGCATTAAATTATAAAGGTGAGTCTCCAATTTATAATGAAAATAAAGTGAAAATAAATCATGAAATAAGTACAGACTTGTATTACAGAATACTATTAAAAGCTAAAGAAAATTCCGAGGAGAAAATAGAAACGTTAACATATGAAATTAGTAGTGTTAATGTATATAAAAAAGGAGATTTAAAAGGTTATGTGGATGGTTTCATCACTTTTAAATATGAAAATAATGAGAGCACACATGAATTTCTATATAGATTTGATGATATCGAAAACGGAAAAAACTTTACATTAGTTTCTATTGATTATGGTTATACAGTTCCTGGAATAGACAGAATATCCGAGAAAATAGAAAATGATTTAAAAGGAATCGTATTAACAGAACAATTAAAAACTACATACCCATTACATTTAATTGAAACTGTTAGACAAAGTTTAGGATTACATAAAGATGATACATCAATGGACAATACCATTTTAGAGATGGATAAGTCTGAAGTGTTTGCATGTGTTGTTCAATAGAATGGTTTATTAGGTGGATATGATGTAACCATTAAGAATTGGATAAAAGATATCTATGGATTTGATTTGGATGAAGTTGCTAATATGATAAAAAATAACTAACTTTAATTAACGGGGGTTATAACATGGAAATTAAAGTGAAATTTATAGGCGCAGATTCTTGGGGAAGAAAATTATATCAAAACATAAAAAACAAAAATGTTTATGCAGTTGTAGATAATTGGTATTATACAACAAGCAAAGATGGTGAACCTGATTGCCCTTTAAGGAAAGATATTTGCATTGTTATAGTTGAATAATGAATCTATTTTTAAAGAGAGGTATAGAGACCTCTCTTTTTTATTTTGATTAACTAATAGATAAAAAAGTAGCTATTAATTAGCTATCCTCTTTAAATACAATTCTATTTAATTCTTGTACAGATTTATCAAAATGATTATTTACGATTACATAATCTGCATGTGAATAATTCTTTCCTTCTTTATTTCTAATACAATACATGATTCTATCTTTTATCTTGTTAAAAGAATCCCCTCTTTTAAACATTCTCCACCCCATACGTATCAATGAAAGAGATATAAATATAATCGTTACCATGTCACCATATGCCTTTTTAATCTGCATAGCCCCATTAACATCTGTAACAACATAGATTTTATCATGTGTTCTTAATTTGCTATCTATCTCTTCCCTACTGACACAATACGAATTCCCTGCGTATACAACACTCTCTATTTTATCAAGAATATCAAACGTTTTATTTGAAACAAAATAATAGTCTCTTCCATCTACTTCCCCTGCCCTCGGTTTTCTTGTAGTATGAGAGATTACTTCAGGAATTCCCATTCTTTCTTCTAATGTTTTCCCTAATGTTGTTTTTCCACTTCCTGATGGTCCCAATAAGATAAAAATTTTCTTATTCATGAAATCATTCCTTTATTGAAACTTATTTTCCTTTTGGATTCCACGGTGTTAGTGTATTCAATGATACTTCTATTCTTTCTTCACTAACCTTTCCAGTTTTACGACTTGTGATACCAATGATTACTTCTGCTATTGACTTTGCTTTATTCACTGAATCAATACGTCCATTTACAAAAGAGTCTTTGATATATTCACATTCAACCAAATCCCCTACTTTAAACTCATAATGACTTTCACTCATTTTTCATTCCTCCATAAACATTAATATTTATATAAAATTATATATTCTATATTTACTATAGTCAATAAAAACAAATGGTTTACATATCTTCATTTTGAATATACCTCATATTTTTTATGTCTCTATCAAATTGCTTTCCTGCTTTATTTTACATAAATTCAAACGCATTTTCTTTTTTAGAGATTCTTTATATTAAATACAGTTAATAGATATTTTATACTTACTTTATTGACTATAGTTTATAAAATATGTTAATTTTATAAAAGGAATACATTTAGGGGGAGTTTATATGGAGAAAATTCAATCGCATCCTGTTAAAGATATTTATCGTATTGTAGATGGATTATTAGTTGAGATTCATAAATATGAACGAATTGGTGATGTATGGATTCGAGAAAACAAATCAACTAAAGGTGTTCAAGGTTGCAGAGGATTACGTGTATTAAAGGAAGATTATACGGATAGTTATTATAAAACTACCATCCCAAAAGGAACCTTTATTCTCAACACTATGCCCATTCGAGTTCTAACTGATTCTAATTTATTTAAAGCTGAAATTAAAACAAATGGTAGTGGGCTATATGGAAGTATTCCAGAAGTAGAGAAAACATTACATACGATTCAACAGATTTTAACAGATTTCCGAAAGAATTCTCCCTCTTCGAGCATGTGAAGGGCGTAGCCCAATGGTAAGGGGGGGATGAATTTCGGTTGTGCGATGCACAACATCCTTTTCATTAACATTTTTGGGTAAATAATTTTTTACATAAAAAGGTTATTTTGTGTTA